>CBFCZM010000295.1:0-4137 GCA_965602565.1 uncultured Anaerolineae bacterium | reverse complement strand
CGTGGTGACGCCTTTCCGCGAGCGATTCGGCGTGCCGGCGGCGGTGCAGAACGACGCCAACGCCTGTGCGCTCGCCGAGTGGCAGTGGGGCGCCGGGCAGGGCTGTGACAGCATCATCTTCCTCACCTTCGGGACGGGGATGGGCGCAGGCTTGGTGCTCGATGGGCGGATCTACGCCGGAACCAGTGACATGGCCGGCGAGGTCGGCCACGTGCGTCTGGCTGAGGACGGCCCTCTCGGCTATGGCAAGCGCGGCTCCTTCGAGGGCTTCTGCAGCGGCAGCGGCATCGCCAGACTGGCGCGGCAGCGCGCCCTGGAAGAGATCCAGGCCGGGCGGGCACCGCCCTTCTGCCGCACCCTGGCGGAGATGGACACCATCAGCGCCGCGACCGTCGGCCAGGCCGCTCAGGCCGGGGATCCGCTGGCGCTGGAGATCTTCGAGACCGTAGGCCATTATCTGGGCCGCGGCCTGGCGATGCTCGTCGATGTGCTCAATCCAGAGCGCATCATCATCGGCAGTATCTACGGACGCCAACAGGCGCTGTTTGAGCCCGTGGCGCTGCGCGTCCTGCGCGAAGAAGCCCACCCTCACGCCCTCGCTGCATGCGAGATTGTGCCCGCGGGTCTCGGCGAGGGCGTGGGCGACTACGCAGGCCTGGCCGTAGCGATGATGGCCCTGGGATAACCCATAGAGGAGACAGAATGCCACAGCCCAATATCCTTGTCATCCACGCGGATCAGCACCGCTTTGACTGCCTGGGCGCCTACGGCAACCCCGATGTGCGCACGCCCAACATTGACGCACTCGCCGCCGACGGCGTGCGCTATGAAAACAGCTTCTGCCCCTTCCCGGTCTGCACGCCGTCGCGCTATTCCCTGGTGAGCAGCCAGTACGTCCACCAGCACCTTGGTTGGAACAACCACTGCACATTGCCCACCGGGATGCCGACCTTCCCCAAGGTACTGCGCGATGCCGGCTACCACACCAAGGCCGTGGGCAAGATGCACTTCGCGCCTACCTATCTCGATGTGGGCTACGACGAGATGTTGCTGGCCGAGCAAGACGGTCCCGGGCGCTTCGACGACGACTACCACCGCTGGCTGCGCGACGAAGGGCTGGCAGATCGCCTCGATCTGATGGACCAGCGCGGCGAGTATCGCAGAGACGCACCGCAGCACTACTGGGACGCCATCGGCGCCCTGACCTCCGATCTGGATGAGGCCCACCACTCCACAACGTGGATCGCCGAGCGGGCGATGGAGACCTTGGCGAGTTGGGGGCACGGGGGGCACGGTCAGGAGACCAGCCCCAGCAAGAGAAATGCCAATGGTGACGACAACGGCGGCAACCGCGACGGCGTCAGCGGCAACCTGCTGATGGTCGGTTTCATCAAACCGCACCACCCCTTCGATCCGCCCGCACCGTGGGACGAGATGTACGATCCCGATGCACTCACGCTGCTGCCGGGTTGGCTAGAGGAGCCGCTCGCCCGGGATATCGAGCGCAGCGCCGGTTACTTCCCCCACGTGGCCCACACCGAAGCCAAGGTGCGCCACGCTATGGCGTACTACTACGCCTCGATCTCGCAGATCGACTTCCACGTCGGCCGCATGATCGACCTGCTCAAGCAGCGCGGCCTGTACGACAACACGCTCGTCGTCTACACCAGCGACCACGGCGACTATCTGGGATTCCACCACCTTGTGCTCAAGGGCAACACCATGTACGACCCGGTAGTCAAGGTCCCGTTGATCATGAAGTTCCCCAAAGATGGCGAGACGCAGCCCAGAGCCGGTGAGGTCAGTGATGCGCTGGTGAACAACATCGACGTGGGGCCGACGCTTCTGCAAGCTGCCGGCTGCGACGTTCCCACCTCAATGCAGGGCACGGACCTGAACGACACAGCCGCGCCCCGTGACCTTGCCTTCGCAGAAAATGTGGGCGGACAGGAGTACATGGTGCGCTCCGCCACGGCCAAGTTGCTGCTCTCCAAGGAACCCGACAAGTCGCTCTTCTTCGACCTAGTCGCCGACCCGCTGGAGATGGAAAACTGCATCAATGACCCGGCCTACAGCGACACCGTCGCGGAGTTGCGTGAGCATCTGCTGCAGTGGGCGCTCTTCGATGCGCCGACCCGCGTCCATCTTGACGATGACGCCCCCGTGATCAGCGGCGCGAACGTGCCGCAGCGCGGCGACGGACACGCGGAGGAGATGGAGGCGTACTTCGCGCGGCGGATGGGCGAGACGTTTGAGTTGTAGGGATACGGCTGGGGACGCCGAGCATGGGAGGCTACCATTCACCATTCACGATTCACCGGAAGGTGCGCTGTCGGCAGCGCGTTCAGATGCCAGGGCAGCTACGACACGTGGAGTGTATCAAGGAGCCCCTGCATGTAGTCGGGGGCTTGACTGAGTCGAGCAGTATCCGAAGGGGGGAGCCATACCATGGAAAGCCTGGAACATCGCCGCGATGGTGACGTTGTCGTTTACACGATCCTGTTCATCTTCTTCTTCCAGCTCATCCGCGAGTTCGTAGAAGGGATCTATGCCTTTGGCCTGCTGGGAACGAG
The DNA here is from genome assembly GCA_965602565.1 of uncultured Anaerolineae bacterium. GTDB lineage: Bacteria > Chloroflexota > Anaerolineae > B4-G1 > SLSP01 > PWVB01. The sequence continues at coordinate 1,564 of CBFCZM010000295.1, read as the reverse complement.
CATCCCGCCGGAGATCGTGAGCATCGTCCTGCTGTTCTCACCGGTCGTGCTCCTGTTTTGGCCGCGCGAGATGAACCGGAGCGTGTTCCTGGCGCTCACATTCATCATCCTTTCGAGCCGCGTCATCGCCGTCTTGCTCGACACCCGCGGTCGGATGCTCCTCACCGGTGTGGGGGTCGCCGCGGCACTGATCTGGTTTCCTTCGCAACTGTGGCGGTCGGGCCGGGAAAAGCCGCGAGAGGCCCCGGTCCGGCTCACTACCGGTTTGATGATGGCTGTTCTGTTGTCGATCCTGTTCCGAGTGTTGGGATCGGGTTTGGATCTCTCTAGCCATGTTTCCTTCCAGCTCATGGGATGGCTGCTGGCAGCGCTGGCTACATTCTACGTGCTTCGCCGTCCACGCGGTCGGGCTTCCGGTGAGGCAGCCCGCCCTCGGGTCCCCGCCTCTTTCGGCCGACTCGTGCTGCTCGCTCTGGGCATGACTAGTGTCCTCATCCTTCTCTACTTCGCGTTCACCAGTCCCAACGTCGTGGCACGCTGGACGGGAGCCAGCTATCCGGCCGTGGTCACCACCCTGGCGCTGGGGGCGGTACTCTTCGCAGTGCTGGGTGTCCTGCGGCCCTCTCGGCTGGCAGGAACCAGACTGGGGCTATTGTGGGTGCTGAACGGCTTGTTTGTCCTGTCCCTCATAGCCACCCTATGGCCACACCAACTACGCTTCCCCGTCGATCCAGGCGGCTACCCGTTCTATGCGCCTGATGTGTCTCTCGCCCAGAAGATCCCCCTGTATCTGCTGCTTCTGCTGTGGCCAGTGATCTTCCTGGATTTCTCCCTGTACGTCAAGGAGACCATACGCGTGCGGCCATCGCTGCGGGCCCTGGGAGGCGCGTTCACCATCAGTTCGCTCTTCCTGGCACTGATGATCTTCGCGCACGTCTTCACCACTGTCTACGACTACATTCCGGTCATCGGGCCGGCATTCCGTGATCAGTTCTTGCTGGTGTATCTGGTGGCCGGGTTGGGTCTGATGCTACCACTGGTCACCGTCCGCCGGGCATCGTTGTCCTGGGCACTGACGCCGGCGTGGTGCGGCACGATCGCGCTCTTGGGTGTGCTGGCCATAGGGGGCGTCTTCATCACAAGGGCCCGGCCCGGAGACGCGACCCCTGGAGCGACCCTCACCGTGCTTACCTACAACATCCAACAAGGGTACAGCAAAGATGGTCAGAAGAGCTCTGACCGCCAGCTAGCGTTGATGCGCGCCTTGGACGCCGACATCATCGGTCTGCAGGAATCGGACACAAACCGCATCGCAGGTGGGAACACGGACCTCGTCCGGTACTATGCCGATGCGCTGAATATGCACGCCTACTACGGTCCCACAACCGTCGCCGGGACGTTCGGGATCGGCCTTCTCTCGAAGTATCCGATTGAGACCCCACACACGTTCTATATGCACAGCGAGGGGGAGCAAACAGCCACCATTGAAGCGCAGATCACGGTAGACGCGACTGCGTACAACGTCTTTGTTACGCACCTGGGCAACGGCGGTCCCATCGTCCAG
>CBFCZM010000294.1:0-4143 GCA_965602565.1 uncultured Anaerolineae bacterium | reverse complement strand
CTGTTAAGGTGCCTCGCCCTGAGGTCTCCCCCAGCACGTTCAGCATTCTATCACAACCCGCTCGCCTGTCAAGGGGTTCATTGAGATTGACTGACTCCTACGTCAGGCCAGAGCCAGTAAGCGCGCGACATCCGCCCTTGCGAAGTGGCGCCGATACGCTGCAGTATCCTCGAGCACTTGACTCAACGCGGCATCTGCTGCGGCCAACGCAGCGGAGTCAGGTTCAGCCTTCTCAACAGGCGCCAACTCCATGGCCTCACCGCGATCCTTAACGAGAGCGCACAGCCCCTTGGCCGCCAGCCACTGAATGCCCACTCTCACGGTATGCTCCCGATGTCCTGTTAGTGCAGCCAGTTTGGGCACACTTGCTACCCCATCCCTCGCACGCAGGATCGTCTTGACAAAACGGAGCAGGAAGCCCAGGAAGGCCTTCTTGCCATCCAAGCCGCGATTGTCCCCCATCAGGACTACACGCTCGGCTGATGTGCGCCTGAGCGCTAGATGCAATACGTCCACGCTGGGGGGACGGCTCCATACCACCAGCGTCTCCGCCAGTTGGAGTTGATGTCGAGGCTGACCTATGCCATCCTCCCAGCCCAACCCCTCAGCCCAAACCGAGACAGAGGCGACCCGACCGGTCTCCTCGCGCAGCAAACCGGGGAAATCTCGCCGCGATCGAAAGTCGATGATCTCCAGGGCAGCCGCTGGAGCACCCTGGGGCACCGGCGCCCCACCAGCATCCTGCGGTACGCGTGTGGCCTGCCACACCAGCTGTACGTTGGTCTTACCCCGGAAATGGTTCAGTCCCAGGGTGAAAGCCAGGTCAAACGCCCCCTGCGGCAACAAAGCCTCATCCCAGTTCCACCAGACAACGTCGCGTCGTGTCTCGCCGCTGTCCTCTACCGTCACCCGAGCATGACGCCGGGCGTGCCCAAGGGTACGATGTCGCACAACCTTCACATCACGTGTCGCCAGAACCAGCGGCGGATTGCCCCGCCCGAAAGGGGCGAGTCTTCTCAGATCCGATACCAGCTCCTCCGACAACTCCCCCAGTCCTACATACCCGTCGATCTGGAAGAGCTGCTCAACGGCCTTTTCTGCCAGCTGCCCCTCAACAGCCTTCGATACGCCTCGCCGGAACGCATCAATGCGGCCGGGCTCGATCGAGAGCCCTGCTGCCATTGCGTGCCCACCGAACGCCGATAGCATCTCCTGCTGCGTGGCGATGGCCTGGGTGATATGACAGCCCTCAACAGAGCGCGCGGATCCCCGTGCATCCTCCCCCGACGGCATTGTCAAAAGTATCACCGGACGTTCATAGCGCCCGACCAGCCGGTTAGCCACGACACCAATGACACCGGCGGGCCATTGCGGATCGCCCATGACCAGAGCTGCACTCTCCAGCAACTTCGGGTCCCGTTCCAGCTTGGCCTCAGCCGCAGCGTGGACCTGGTCACACAACAACCTACGCTTCGCATTGAGCGACTCAAGCTGGGACGCCAGGATCCGCGCCCGCGCTAGGTCCTGGGTCGTAAGGAACTCCACAATCACATTCGCGTCATCTAGCCGACCCACTGCATTGAGGCGTGGCCCCAGCCCAAAGCCGATGTCATCCTCGGTCAACGCCACAGGTGTGACTTTGGCTCGACTCATCAGCTCCTGAAGCCCCAGCCGCGACGTCTCGCGCAGGACCTGCAGCCCGCGCTGCAGCAGATACCGGGTATCATCGGTTTGCACCGCGACATCGGCCACAATTCCCAACGCGACGAGATCCAGGAGTGCTGTGGCCAACTCAGGCCGGGCCGCCCGGGCATACAGGGCCTCCGCGAGCTTGTACGCCACGCCAACGCCGGGCAGTGAGGCCAGTGGATGATCCTCGGGCAAGCGGTGGGGGTTGACCACGGCGACAGCGTCAGGGAGCGTCGTCGTGAGTTCATGATGGTCGGTGATCACCACATCCACACCACGTGATCGCGCATACGCTACAGCCTCATGTGCATCGATACCGGTATCGCAGGTGACTACCAGATCAATGTCTTGGGCGAGCTCCTGGGCCAGCCATGGCACCTTCATCCCGTGGGATTCCGTATCTCTGACCGGAATGTGATAGACAACATCACCACCAAGATCCTGGAAACACGATACCAAGAGGGTCGTCGACGTCTGACCATCAACGTCGAAGTCGCCCCAGACCAGGATGCGCTCGTGCCCATCCAGCGCCTGTTGGATGCGTGTGACGGCATCCGCCATTCCCGGCATGCTCTCGGGCTCTGCCGGCTGGTAGGCAGTCGCGTCCAGGAAAGCCTGAGCCTCGGTCACCGTCTGCTTCCCCCGGCGCACCAGAGTTTCGGCAACCAGCGGATGCCCCCCGGTCGCCGCAAGCAGCGCTCGGGGAACCGATACGAACTCAGGTTCCCGCCACCGTCGTGTCATAGTCACTCCCAACCATTCCGTAACCAACAACCGCCAGCGCAAGCGCTGGCGGCTGGGGACCTCAAAGCCAAATCACGATCACTGTCGAGCACACTCTCAGCTCTGCACTTTGCCCTGATTGATAATAGCTTGCTGAGCGGCTTCGACCGCCTCAGGATCCGCCAGGTAGATGTGGCTGGTTGCGACCAGATTCTCATCAAGCTCATAGACCAAGGGAATACCCGTCGGGATATTCAGCCTTGTGATCTCGTCATCGGAGATGTGATCAAGGTGTTTGACCAATCCCCGCAGGCAGTTGCCGTGCGCACTGATCAGCACACGCTTGCCCGAACGGATCGTAGGTGCGATGACCTCGTGCCAGTAGGGCATCACCCGCGCGATCGTATCTTTCAAGCATTCGGTCAGAGGTAGATCCGCCTCATCAAGACCACGGTACCGGCGATCGTGACCGGGCCATCTCGCATCCGCCTTTTCCAGAACCGGTGGGGGAACGTCGTAGCTGCGACGCCACACGAAGACCTGATCCTCGCTATGCTTCGCAGCCATTTCGGCTTTGCTCAAACCCTGCAATGCACCGTAGTGCCGCTCGTTCAGCCGCCACGATCGGTGGACCGGGATCCACATCAGGTCCATTTCGTCCAACAGAATCCACAGGGTCCGGATGGCACGCTTGAGCATCGAAGTGAAGGCGACATCGAAGGTGTAGGATCCCGCCCTCAAAGCCTCTGCCGCAGTCACGCAGGCGGCCTTGCCGGCGTCGGTCAGATCAACATCCGTCCATCCCGTGAAGCGATTCTTGTGATTATACTCACTCTCTCCGTGACGAACCAGGACTAGTCTGTGCAACTCATTCTCCTCAATGCCTCTCAGATCTTGTTCAGGTCAACAACGCTCTGCACATTGATGCCGACAGCTAGGCGCCGAACTTCTTCAGACGACCGGCGTTCGCCATCATTAGGGGCACCATGTCGCAATGCCGAATGTGGCCCAATCCGCCGTGCATGCACGGACGCTCGCCAAAGGCCTCAGCATCGTCGGGGCGGACGTACTTGGACCAGAGCAGTACCGGCACCTCGTGCCAGGAATGGGACTTGAGCGCCCACGGCGTGCTATGGTCGCCGCTGATCAGTACCACATCCGGATTGAGGGCGAGGATCTCCGGCAGTGCAGCATCCACTTCCTCAATCACGTGGACTTTGGCGTCGAAATTGCCGTCCTCACCATAGCTGTCGGTCTTCTTGATATGGAGGAAGAAGAAATCACACTCATCCCAGTGCTTCTTGAGCGTTTCGACCTCGCTCGCGATGGTGTGTCCCGTCGGCAGAACGTCCATACCGACCAGCCGGCCAATCCCACGATACATTGGGTAGGCAGCAATGGCGCCCAGCTTCATCTTGTAGATGTCGTTCATCTTTTGGACCGGAGGAACCTTGGCGATGCCGCGCAGGTTCATGCTGTTGGCCTCGGGCTCGTCAGCCAGCGCGCCTCTACCAGCCACGTGCTGAGCAATTCAGCGGATCTCTCCGCCTCCGGCCGAAGTGCCTCAACCGGAAGCGGAGGAACGCCGGTCCTCTGCGGATCTGTCCCGGTCAATCCGTCGGCGAGCCCCTCACCGCGCAGTATCAACACAAAGCGATGTTCCCTAATGGCCTCGACAAAGGCCTCAACACCCGGCAGCTCAATCTGGCGCAGCTTCTTCACCAGCTTCTT
>CBFCZM010000293.1:0-4178 GCA_965602565.1 uncultured Anaerolineae bacterium | reverse complement strand
AGCGCCGTGATCGACTACGATGTGTCCGGAACCCACGACGCCGGCCAGAACCCATCGCTTGCGGCTCTCGGGCGGGGTATCCAGAGCCAGGAATCGCGTCCCCAGCTCTGCACCGCCGACCAGCCGAACCAATACATCCGGAACGTTGCCCTGCGCGATAATGACATCGGTGCCTGCCCGGCGAGCGGTCGCCGCTGCCTCAAGCTTGGTCGCCATCCCGCCGACACCCAGTCCACTGTGGCTGCCACCGGCCAAAGCGCGCAGATGCTCATCGATGACGCCTACCTCGGTGATCAGTTCAGCCTCAGGGTCCTCACGCGGGTCTGCGGTGAAGAGTCCTGGTTGATCGGTCAGCAGGATCAACAGATCCGCGCCCGATAGCACGGCTACCAGGGCCGATAGATTGTCGTTGTCGCCGATCTTGATCTCCTCCGTCGCCACTGCATCATTCTCATTGATGACTGGGATGATCTTGTGCTCGATCAGCGTCTGCAACGTGTCATGAGCGTTGAGAAAGCGACGCCGGCTGGCGAAATCGCTGTGCGTAAGCAGGATCTGACCCACATTCAGCCCGTAGATCTCAAAGAAACGCTCCCACATCCCCATCAGCCGGCCCTGACCGACAGCCGCCAACATCTGTTTCGTGGCCACGGTCGACGGCAGGTCCGGATGCTCCAAGCGATCCTGCCCGGCGGCGACGGCACCGGAGGTACACAGAATCAGCTCGTGCCCCTGGTTCTGCAGCTCGGCACACTGCCGGGCCAGATCCACCATTCGAGGCGGACTCAGCCGGCGCGTACCATTGGTCAGTACACTGGTACCCACTTTCACAACGATACGTTTTCGGTCTTCTACGTTTTCCATTTGGTCTGCTTGCTCATTTGCAGGAGATGAGGATAAGGCCGGAGGGGAAGCACCGAGTAGCTGACGCCGAGCGCGATCTTCCCTATCCCCCATTGCCTTCCCCCTTACTGGCCTATCCCTTGCCCTACATCTTCCACGGTGGAATTGAGGGCAGCATCGCCTCGAACTCGGCAATCAGTCCAGCCTCATACTCACCGGCGTATTCCTCGGCCAGGTACTTGTGAGCCGCTTCCTCATTGAAACGCTGCCACGACGCCTCCTCGTGGCCGGGGTTGATCGGGTAGAAGAGGGCGTTGTTGGCCTTCGCGGCCTTCATGTCGCCGGGAGCATCACCGACCATCAAGATCCGATTGCCAGGGTACTTACCCTTCGCCGCCAACCGGAGGTGCAGCTGCTTCTTGCCCAACTCCTGCCCCGCGATCACTTGCACGTATTGTGCGATGTCGTGTTCCTTCCACTCGCGCTCAAGCGCTTCCACCGGTGTGGCGGAAACCACAATCATATCCGCTTTGTCGGCCAGAAAGGCCAGGCTCTCACGAACGTATGGGAAGGGGGGGATCCCGTGTACCATATCGGCCACGGTGTCATTCACGCCGGTCGTCCACGCCCACGCACGATCCAGCTCGGGATCGGGGCAGGTCTTCATATAGGCAGCCAGCCCATCGTTGCTCTTCGCAAAGCCATCATTGGCGATGAACTCGCGAATCCGCTCGGCCATAGGGGGCTCGATGTGGCGAGCCCGTACGTCAGGACGCTCCCGCAGCAGGTCGAAGACCATCACCAACGCCGGCCAGCGGTTGATGCCGCGCCACTTTGAATAGAGATTCACAAACTCTGCTGCCTCGCGCGCGTACTTCGAGACGGCCTGAAGGCTCCAGTGCTTGATGATATTCGGGGCGAAGCACTCCTTGTGCTTGATCTCCATCGTATCGAAGGCACAGCCATCGGAATCGATGCCAACGAAGAATCCGTGCTGCGGCTGCATGTCCACGAGAGGTTGCGCGGCTTCCGGATAGGATACCATCAGTCTGACCTCCTCATTGATTGCGGTCACCTAGACACCGCTGAACGCGCTAAAGCCACCATCCACCGGTACCACAATCCCGGTCACGAAACTGGCGCCACCCGATAACAGCCAGAACGTTGTACTGACCAGGTCCTCGGGGTCGCCGTAGCGTCCCATCGGCGTATGATCGATGATCGTCTGCCCGCGAGGCGTGAGCTCACCGGTCTCCTCGTCCGTCAACAGGAACCGGTTCTGCTCTGTGAGGAAGAATCCAGGAGCCAAAGCGTTGACGCGGATATCCCTAGAATACTCCTGATTCATATGCACAGCAAGCCACTGCGTGAAATTGCTCACGGCGGCCTTGGCCCCCGAATAGGCCGGAATGCGGGTCAGGGGGCTGAAGGCATTCATCGATGAGATATTCAGGATGACACCCTCACCGCGCTTGGCCATGAGCTTACCGAAGACCTGGGAGGGCAACAGCGTGCCGATGAAGTTGAGGTCGAACACCCATTGCACGGCATCCGCGGGCAGGTCGAAGAATGAGAGAGCCGGCTCTACACCCGGAGCCGTCGTCGTGGCCTGCTTCTTGTTGCCGCCCGCCCCGTTGATCAAGATATCCACGTCGCCGAAGGCCTTCACGACCTCGTCGACCGCGGCCTGCACGCTGGCCTTGTCCAGCACATCGCATTTCACGGCGATCGCCTCGCCACCCTGAGCGCGGACATCGGCAGCCACGACTTCCGCGGCGACAGGGGCAATGTCAAGCACGGCGAGCTTGACGCCGGCTCTCCCCAGCGCACGGCTGAGCGTACCGCACAACACGCCGCCGCCGCCGGTGACGACGGCCACCTTCCCCTCGAGTCCAAACAGTTTCCCTAAGTAGGACGTATCCATCATGCCTCCTCTGAAAATGGGTCCAGATGACGGACAAAGTGCGCTTCCAGGGCATCATAGTGCGCCTCTTCGTTAGCGTCTAGCACGGCCTTCAGCCGTTGGCCATACGTATCGAGAATGGAACCGAAGGTCACGTGCAGGACCTCGCGGCCGTCGAAGAGATCCAGCACACCGGCCAATGCATCGTCGGCCAGCGATTCGGGCGCCGGCACCTTGCCGGCGTCGGCCGACACGTGATACGTGGCGCGATCCTCATCGTAGCAGGAGATCGCCAGTGTGAGAATCTCACGGAAGAGTCCGGGATCAACACCGGCGATGGCGCGCAGCGCCTCCAGGTAGCTGGTGCCGGCGGTCTTCAGATGCGCCATCCGCCTCGTCTCGGTGGCCATCAAGGGGTAGATGCTGAACTTGTCAGAGCCCGAGTGGATGCTCAGCTTGTAGGGGCCCAATACGCGCGCGATTGCCGCGTGCTTGGCGAACTCAGCCTGGAAGAGGTCCAGATCGCCGATGTAGTCGACACCCTTTTCGAACCGTCCGACGTACCGCGGGGCCAGGCTCACCCACGTCACACCCAACCGCGAGAGCTCGCTCACGATGAAGACGTGCTCCAGCGGCGATGTTGGGGTCTCCGTCTCATCCACCGAGACCTCGAGCTCAAACGAGTTCACGCCGGCAGCGCCCCCGGCTGTTGCCTCGACCAGATGGGCATACATCTCTGCAGTATGCGCCAGCGCTCCCCCATACTTGCAGGCCGCGCGCAGCAGCGCCGTCTCGTCAGAGACCAGGACGACGTCCTCGATGACCTGCTTGCGGCCAACATAGCGGGCGCGCATCGCATCGGGATTGTCCCGCAAGCGTGCCCACGGCAGTGACCGGAACTTCTCCTCCAGCGTCTCCACACCATCGGTATGCGCATCATTGTCGACGTGATCGCCTGGATCGATCGTGAAGAAGGTGTAGCCGGCGGCGACACAGATATCAACGTCGTCCGTCGTCTTGAGATGGTCGGCATCCGCCCCCCACGGGTCGTGCCACCCCTCCTGGAGGATCCCCCAGCAGGCGTCATCCACTACCTGCTGCGGCGTACGTCCGGTGCGCGCGTTCTCACGCATCGATTGTTGGGCCAGGATGGGTACGATGCTGCGGGCAGCCTGCTGCCCGTGGCCTGCAGCCTGGCCGTTGACGACGTGCGTGCACGCGCGCACAGCGCGGATGTGCCCCGGCGTCGCAGAACCCAGCCGGTCACCGGTGCCGGCAGACGTCGCCAATCCCAGAGGAACAGGATTGAGCCAGGAAAGCCGTTTTCGCAAGGCCGCAGCGTTTTCGGCGGTCAGCGGGGCCACAAAGATCTCGCCCTGCTTGCTGCCAGAGAAGCCCCCGGCATCACCCTGGATGCACAGGACTTTCTGAC
>CBFCZM010000292.1:0-4200 GCA_965602565.1 uncultured Anaerolineae bacterium | reverse complement strand
CGCGTCCCATCCCCAGCAGCGCCGCGCGATAGAGCACGTTACGGGAAACGACCTCGATCCGCCCGCCGGCCTTCTCCTCAACGTCCCGCTCAGCAGCCGAGGCGCCCCGCCGCAGCGGCAGGAAGACCTGTTGGATGCTGCTGGGCAGCACCGGCGGCGTCACGTCGTAGGGGATCCTGGCGGCGGGTCCGGCCGCTGTGGCAGCAGGCTCCGGCACTGCGTCTGCTACGCCAACAGACGCCGGTGCCCCCGCAGCTCCGGTCGATACGGCGGGCGCTGCCGCCACCGCAGGAACGACGCCAGCGGGCGCTGCCGCGAACGCGGACACCGGCGCCGGCCCCCGGCTGCCCACCAGATCGCGGACCTGCATTCGCGTCAGCGGCCCGCGTAGGTAACTCATCGCCCATCGCGTGTTGAAGATCACCGGCTGTTCCTCGTGGACATTGTGGAGCAAGAAGACGCGCTTTCCCAGGCTGCTCAGGATCTTGTCAATCTGGCTGCGGTCCAGTGCCCCACCGGCCTGCGCCGACACGTTCTCCAGCCCCTCCAGCAGCCGCGCCTTGTCGCGCTCGGCCTGCAGCCTCCCGATAAACCACGTCCCGGCGTTGGTCAAGCCCTTGTAGTCCAGATCGGCCGGGTTCTGCGTGGTGAGCATCACCCCCACCCCGAAGGCGCGTGCCTGCTTCATCAACGTCAACAGCGGCGTCTTGCTCGGCGGATTCGCCACCGGCGGGAAGAAGCCGAAGACCTCGTCCATATAGAGCAACGCGCGCAGGCTAGTCGTGCCCGGCTGCGTGCGCATCCACGTGATCAGCTGGTTGAGCAGCATCGTCACGAAGAACATGCGCTCCGGTTCGCTCAGGTGCGCGATGTAGAAGATCGAGTGTCGCGGCTTGCCCTGCGCCGTGGAGAGGAAATTCGCGATATCCAGCGGCTCGCCCTGGAGCCAGCTCTGGAAACCGGGCGCCGCGATGATGGCGTTGAGGCGCATTGCCAGCCCAAACCGCTCCTTCTGGGGAAAGAAGGTGTCGACGTCGAAGACGCCCAGCTTGCGGAACGGCGGCGTCTGGATCGACATGATCACCTTGGGTAGGTCCAGGTCCTCACCCAGCCGCCAGTGGTGCTCGAAGATATTGGAGAGCAGGATGTGCTCGCGCGATTGCACCGGGTCAGCATCGATCCCCACCAGCCCCAACAGCGCGCTCACTGTGCCCTGGATCTGCTCGCGGAGCAGCTCAGCCTCGGTGTCCCAGCTCAGTGGGGGCGCCGCGAAGGACTGCAGAATCGAGACCGGCAGGCCGGCATCGCTGCCCGGCGTGTAGATCGCGAACTCCGCGCTCTCCTTGAGCATCCGGATCCGCTCGCCACTCTGCCCCCACTTGTCCAGCCCGCTCCGCCACAGCTCCGCCTGCTGCGCCGCGTAGGCATCCTCGCTAAGCCCTTTGCGCCTCGCGTCATCGACATTGATCCACGGGCGGAAATCATCGGGCCGCAGCTCAGGGAACGTCAGCAGCAGGTTCGTGATATCGCCCTTGGGATCGATGATCAGTGCGGGCACCCGATCGATCGCCGCCTCCTCCAGCAAGTCGATGCACAACCCCGTCTTGCCGGACCCGGTCATCCCCACGCACACCGCGTGCGTCGTCAGATCGCGGGCGTCGTACATCACCGGCTGATCGAGCAGCTCCCCCTTCCCCAGGTCGTAGGTCCTGCCGAGATAGAAGGCCCCCAGTTTCTCGAAATCCATAGCACCCTCCTCAGGCGTGGTCGTGACTGTCAGCGTGTGATATCCCCATGATAGCATGGGTTAGGGGACGGGGGAAAGGGGTAGGCTCACCAGCAGATTGAGCCGGCCACGCGATCGCCTGACGTCACGGGAAATGCAGCTGACCTGGCACTCAAGAGCGGATCTGGTGCATCCAATCAGTCTCCCGATACTACCCGTGCCAGCGCCCGAGTCAGGGCCTCGATGGATGGCGGCTTGCTCAACATCAGGTCCACGTAGGCGGGTATCTCATTCTCGGCGAGCAGGCGATGTCCCCAGCCAGTCAACAGGATCACCGGGGTCTCCGGCGCTTCTTCCTTAACTGTCCGCGCCACTGTGCGTCCATCCACGTGAGGCATCCCCAGATCGGTGATCACCACGTCGAATGGCTCGCCACGCTGACACGCCGCGCGGAATGCCTCCAGGCCCGATTGCCCGCCGTCGGCCAGTTCCACTGTGTGCCCTTCGTTCTCCACCGACGCCTTCAGTGCATCGCGCAACACAGGCTCGTCGTCAACACATAGGATCCGCAGAGGCGGAAGTGGCGCGGGGGGTGCTTCGACAGCGTCTTCCCCTGCGCCCTCTTGCATCGGGAAGACCAGCCGCATCGTCGTCCCCTCGCCCAGAGCACTGTCCACCTGCACATCTCCACCGTGCCGCTGTATCGTGCCGTAGACCGTCGCCAGTCCCATCCCGCTCCCGCGCGCGCCCTTGGTAGAGAAGAAGGGCTCGAAAGCGCGCGCCTGTGTCTCCTCCCCCATCCCGATGCCCGTGTCAATTACCTCAAGGATCGTGCTGGCCGCTTGACCCATTCCTCTATGGGTGCGCAGGGTCAAGGTTCCACCTTCTGGCATCGCGTCCACTGCGTTGAGGATCAGGTTGGTCAGTGCCTGCCTGATCTCCCCTTCGTTGCCCATCACGGGCGGCAGGTCATCCTGGAAGTCGGTCAGCAAGTCGATGGTGATTCCCTGTTCCTGCGGAACGTCGCGCCACCGTGGGCGGGTCAGCTCAATTGCGTGTCGGGTTGCCGCATTCACATCCACGGGCAGAAGATCCTCCTCCTCCCCTCTGCGGTAGAACTGCCGCATACGCCCGACGGTCTCTTCGACATCTCTGACCGCGACTCTGATCGTGCGCAGATAGGCCTTGGCCTGTTCGTCCAGAATCCCCCTGCTCTCTATAAGGCTGGTATAGAGGGGAACAGGTGAGATGGCATTGTTGATGTCGTGGGCAATTCCGGAGGCCATCTCACCAAGGGCCCGCAGCCGCTCCTGCTGCAGCGCTGCACGCTGGGTCTTCTGCAATTCATTGTAGGCTGCTTCCAAGTTCTCGTGAAGCCTTGCCTGGTGGATCGCGAGAGCCACGTGCTCGCCCAAGTCGCCCAGGAAGTCGCGCTCCGCGCGACTGAAGGCGTCCCGCTCGCGTCGCGCAGTAACGATAGCTCCGAACACCGTGCCCTCCACGACCAGGGGGACGACCACAGCTGAGAGCATATCGCGAGGTCCCGCAGCTTGCTTGGGTGATGGCGCGCTGAAGGACGCCAGGTCGGTCAGATAGACCACCGCCCCTTGCTGGAGCCCCTGCAGCTCAGGCAGCGCGGAAAGGATAGCCATCCGGTTTGCCAGGCTCACCCGGGTCACCGACCTCTCGCTCCAGCCTACGTCCGCAGCTACCGCAGATGCATCCCCCTCGCCGAGCCAGATGGAGGCCAGGTCTGCGAAGCCCTCCTCCAGTCGCTGCGCCACGACTCGCAAGATGCTATCCAGATCATGCCGTGCCGCGATCGCGCGGGTTATCTCGTTGAAGAGATTGACGCGTGACAGCTGCTGCTCCAGCGCCTGGGCACGCTCCTGGATCTCGCGGCGCATCTCTGTGTTACGGATGAAGAGGGCGAACGAGTGCGCCACTTCCAGCCCGACCTCCTTCGCCTCGTCCCCGAAGACCCCTGGCTCTTTCGCCATCAGAACCAACGTGTCCACCAGCTGTGGCTGGCGATGGAGCACCGGCGCGAGCAAAGCTGAGCGGTAGCCCAACGCCCGTAGGCTCTGGATCACCGGCGATGAATACGACACAGCATCCAGATCGTCTAGTAACAGAACGTGCCCTTCCTGAAGCAACCGGAGGGCTTCGCGGTCTCGACGGCTCGACTCCTCCGGCGCGGTTTGTGCGCCGAGCGATCTCTCTAGCTTCTCCTCGGCATGCACTGCGATCAATGAGATGCGACCGGTTTCCGTCGCAAGCGTGACCAGGCCGGCGCCCTCGCAGTTGAGCAGTTCCCGCGTACGTCCGAGGGATACCTCGACGGTCTTTTCGAGAGAGCGTGCTTCCAGGATTGCCTCGTCGATCTCTCGCAGCAACTCCAGTCGTGCCGTGCGTCGCCGGAGCGTTTCCTCCCGTTCCTTGCGCTCGGTGATGTCCATAGTGGAGATCAACAC
>CBFCZM010000291.1:0-4202 GCA_965602565.1 uncultured Anaerolineae bacterium | reverse complement strand
CGACGAGCTCCAGCACTTTCTTGACCGGCCATCCGGCTTTGACGGCCCGAGCGGCCGCTACAACTTGCCACCCAGCCGCGGCAGACAGAGTCTTGGTGTCGACGTGTGTGATATTCGCTTCAGGCACCAACTGCGCCGCCGCCAAGGCCGAGTTATATGTGCCGCTCAGTCCCGAGGTCATGTGGATAGATAGAATGTCGGGATCACTCGCAGCAATCCGGCGATAGACCTCGGCGAAGTCACCGGCTGAGGGCTGTGAGGTTGTCGGCAAGCTATCCGTCGCCGCCAGCAATGGATAGAATTCATCTGGTCCGATGTCAATGTCCTCATGGTAAGACTTACCGTCCAGCGTCACGACAAGAGGAATCGTGGTAATGCCCAACTCCGCTGATTCCTCAGCGGACAATCCCGTATCCGTACCGCTATCCGTCACAATCTGCATCATCGCTCTCCTTCACGAGCCCTCGCTCCTTGGTAGCAAAGCACTGCAGTCCCTCACTGCAGCGCGCGCCATACTATGCCCCATACAGAGGATTCTGTCAACCACTGGCCACCACCAACTAAGCCTTGCCTACGATCCCCACAGCCCCGAAGACGCGCCTCGGGGGCTGTACCTTCATCTAGCCAGCTACCAATTGGTAATGGAGCCATCTGGGCGGCGATACATTGGGATCGGAGCGGAACGCTCGGTGATCTCGGAGATCAAGTCCGCACCGGAGGGATCGAATTCGACACCCAGCCCGGGTCGATCCACCGGCCACAGTTTGCCGTCACGGAACGCAGAGGCATGCTTCAGATGCAGCGACAGCTTCGGCCCGGCGCCCCCGATTTCCATCAGCGCCGGCACCGGCTGCGACCCCATCACGTGAACCAACGCCGCCACTGAGATGGGCCCGGTGAAGTGCGGGATCATACCAACGTAGTGCGTCTCGCACAACGCGGCAATCTTCACCATCTCGGTGATCCCACCGACATTCGGGAGCGTCACCCGCGTGTAGTCGATCAGGTGATTCTCGATCAACTCATTGATGTCCCAGCGATCACCAAACTGCTCGCCCACCGCGATCGGCGCCTTGACCTGGGGGCGGAGCGCAGCCAGGGCACCCGGGTTCTCCGAGCGGAGCGGATCCTCAACAAAGAGCGGATTCAAGGGTTCAAGCAGCCCGCACAGCCGCACCGCGTCGGCCAGATCCAACCGGGTATGGAAGTCGATCGCCCACTCCCCACGATCGCCGATCGCGTCGTGGATCACCTGGCATTTTCCCACTGCCTGACCGATCTGGCGACGAGCGTCGAAGACGCCGTCCGGGGTATCGCCCACCGACGTACGGAAGGCGCGGAAACCGGCCCCAATGCAGGCCTGGGCCGTCTCAGCCAGCGACCCCTGGCGAGGATACCCGGTGGAATAGCATTCAACATAGTCACGGGTGAGTCCGCCGAGCAGGTCATAGACCGGCACGTCAAGCACCTTGCCCTTGAGGTCCCAGAGCGCCAGGTCAAGGGCACCGAGGGCATGCAGTTTCTCGCGACCGGCCGGGTAGAACCAGCCGCGGTACATCATCTGCCACAGGTGCTGGATACGTCCGGGGTCTTCTCCGATCAGCATATCCGCGCACTGCTCCAGGGTGTCGCGTGTTCCGCCTTCACCAATCCCCACCAGACCGGCGTCGGTCTCGACCGTGACCATCATATCACTCTGATTGAAAGTTCGGTTGAGCCGCTTGGGACGATAGATTCGAATACGCGTGATCTTCATATGGCCATCCTTTGGATAATGGAACCGAGGTGATCCATTCTACACAAGAAAGACTGAGGCGAAACATCCCCGGTCTCCGGCACGTGACATTCCAGCCTCAGAAGCCGGGGCGAATCCACCCCGATCCTGCCTAGATCACACCTAGCCCCATCAACACGCCCATCACAGCAAATGCGACGGCTGAGATTCGCATCAGGAGTTGTTCGGGGATCCACTTGCACAGCTTCTGGCCGCCGAGCACGCCGATCGCCGTCACAGCAGTCAGAGCCAGCGAGCCTGCCAGGAAGATCATCCATGGCGAGGACTCATTGGTCGACAGGCTGAGAACGGCCAATTGGGTCTTGTCCCCCAGCTCCGCCAGGAACAACAGACTGAACGTCCCGCCAAATGTGCGCCAGTCCCAGGACCGTGGATTGGTCTCACACTCGCCATCCTCTAGCAGCTCACAATCACCCTCGGACTCGTCCTTGGCGGCCCCGCGCCAAATCAGAAGGCCCATGACCACAAAAGCTGCTGCCGCCAGCATGCGGATGACATTCTGTGGGATCACGACCCCCAGCAGCCGGCCGCCGGCGACGCCAAGGGCCGTCACCGCCGTGAGCGCGAGACTCCCCCCCAGAAAGACCAGCCAGGGACGCCGCGTCTTGCACGTTTGTGAGACAACGGCCAACTGTGTCTTGTCCCCTAACTCGGCGATGAAGACCGACCCAAATGTCGATAGCCACGTTTCCCAACTCACCGTCTGCCTCCCATAGTAGACGGCGCAGCCACATTTGGGCCACGCCTTGATCTCAAGCACTTTAGCATGGACGCGGCTGCTGTGAACCAGAGCCTAGCCATGGGGCAAGTCACCGGGCCAGGAGACTCTGCTAGCTCAGCAGCAGGAAGATACGCGATCCCAGCCGCTTGCCTCTAGCGGGAACTAGGGGAGAGAAGACCGCTGTCTAGTCGCCATCCTCATCAATGGCCCCGGGCATCTCGAAGTCAACCACACCCCCGTGGACATCGATAACGACACGAAATCCCATCATCCCCAGCCACCGCCGTGCGTCCTCAGGCAAGCCCACATCCAGCAACTTCTGCATCTGCTCGTCCATCTGACCAAGGGAGGTCTCGACTGCCGCCTTGGTGAAGAGATCCTCCTTGCCGAGGTAGTCAAGCATGCCAGCGACCACAGCTTCGCGATTGGCAAGGACGTTTTCCTGCAGCGTCATCAACACCTGCCGGTCGACGACCTCCGACGCGATATGACGCTTGAACCCATCATCATCGACGACGTAGTAGGCGTCCGGCCCCAGGCGTGTAACGTCCACAGGGCGATCGTTTTCATCGAGCACGAGCCCAGCAAAGACTGCAGCGCGAGCCATCGCATCATCCTCCATACCGGCGATTTGCATCCTGAACCGCACAATGTAGACTCTGCTTTGCGCGGTTCCATCTTGCACTTCACACTGGTGCCAACTGAGCTGGATCGTACCAGAGGAAGGTCGAAATTTCAACCACGGCGGTAAGCTGTAGATGGAGGTAGCTTTGACACCCACGACATCGGTAGCCATTGTCACCGATTCCGCTGCGGGACTTCCTGCAGCATTCCTGGAACGCTATAACATAGCGGTCGTCCCCTTCTGGGTGCACATGGGCAATGAGTCGTACCTATCCGGAGAGACCCTGGACCCACCCACGTTCTTCAGGCGGCTGCGCGCGGACCCGGAGCTGGAAATCCACACGGGCGTGCCCGGTATCGCCAAATTCGTCGAGATCTATCGGAGCCTGGCGACAAAGGCCCAGGGCATCGTGTCAATCCACATCACGGCGAAGCAGAGCGGCACATGCAGTGCTGCCGAGATCGCCGCAAGAGAATCACCCGTTCCTGTGGTGGTAGTTGACACCGGAACTACGGCGATGGCGGAAGGGTTCACGGTCCTCGCTGCGGCCCGGGCAGCGAAGGAGGGCAACTCACTGGAGCAGGTCGTCGCCAGGGCCCGGGCCGCCATCCCCAATACCGGCGTTATCGCGCTGCTTGAGAGCGTGACCTATGCACTCAAGGGGGGACGGCTCTCAGCTGCCGCGGCCAAAGTCGGCAGCAGGCTGCGTATCCAGCCCTTGATTCGCGTCAAGGACAACAAAGTCAGCGTGGTGGGACAGGCCCGCAAGCGCAGCAAGGGCATCGCGTCGCTCACAGAGAAAATCGTCGATGAGGTCCGTGATGCCCCCTCCCACCTCACTGTCCACTTCGCAGAGGACGAGAACGAGGGACAAAGCCTGTTGGACACCCTCAGGTCACGCATCAACTGCGTGGAGAGCTATCTTATGCGGGTACCGATAGAGCTCGGGGTGCACGCCGGGCCCGGAGCGGTCGGGGTGGCTTACCACATTGAGCGTGGCGACGTCGGGTTGGTCCACCAACTCGAGCAGAGGCTGGAGCGTATCGGCACGCAAGCGAAAG
>CBFCZM010000290.1:0-4243 GCA_965602565.1 uncultured Anaerolineae bacterium | reverse complement strand
AGCACGCGCTCCTGGTAAGTATCGAAATCGCCATCCAAAGCCGCTCGCCCCATCAGACAGCACCAGACGGCGTGCCGACCGGGCGAGCGCAACTCCCGATAGGCGCCGGGACCCTCCGTGACCCACTTCAGGCCCCGAGACGAGGTGATCGCCAAGTAACCGTCGCCCTTCCGAGCGAAAGCCCACGTGTGCCCTTTCGTGTCCTCCCGCAGAGCATATGCATCGAAAGCGTGTGCCGGGAAGTAGGCGTGGGTGAACCCCATCCAATCATCCTCAGGCAAGCTGTATACAGCGACCAGCGTGTCCTTCCACTGAGCAACCCGGGGCATGGTGGCATTCCCCAGCCAGAAACCCGGTGTGTGCCCCACACTCCGGCCCATAGAAGCCGGATGATTGGTATAGACAACGGCCTCCGGACCGAGCGTTGCCTGCCAAACGTGCTCGCGCTCGCCGGCCTCGCCGGGATGATAGTCTTGAGCTGAGCCAAGGAGATAGTCCGGCGTGCGGTAGGTGACCTTGTCGACCATCTCTTGGTTGCCGACCGCGTGGCGCTCACGGCTCCACAGCTCGTCGCGATCAGACGTGGCAATGACGGGCATCAACGGCGGCAGCGCATAGTCCTCCATACAAGCTGCGCTGACAGATCCGGCGAGATAGTGGTTGTAGACGCCCTGTCCCCACAGCAGCCGCGTGATGCCTGCCGTCGGCGCAAGCAAGCCGCCTTTGATGGCGGTCACCTCGGCGGCGCCCTGCGTCGCTCCCAGCACTCCCTGATAGGAGTTGAGTGCAATCGTGAATAGGAGTTTGTCCATGATGACCGTCACCATCTGCCAGACAGCCTCCGTCTCTGACAGATCCATCAGGTGAGACAGCGCGACGAACTCAGCCTCGAAAACATGCGCCGAGTCCCAGGCAGCGAACCCCCCGGCGCCGCGATCCCGCAACCAATCCAGAGCAAGTCGCTCGGCTCCCTCGCGGTGCCATTGTCCGATCTGTCCGCTCTGCTCGAAGACGCGATCGGGGTAGAGCCGGCCCGCTAGGATCTCCCCAGTCAACAGAAGGATCCGATTCGGCTCGGCCTCGGCGGCCAGCACGCTCGTGTCGTCGGAGGCACCCACCCACCCGTGGAAGCCACGAACGCACGCTTCTATCGCATCCCTAAGCGACTCCGGAAACTCCGGGTGTTCGCCCCATCGGGAAAGCGCGCCCAGAACACCAACGAGGTCCAGTGCACTGCCCGCCTCCTGACGGTTAATGCGATCGATCGCCCGCAGAAAGACCAGTTCCTGAAGGAGATCCCACTGCCCAAGGGCCATGCCCGCGATCTCAGCGAAGAGGCCCCCGCCACGCACCGCGTGCCTCAAGGCCTCCAGGCGCCGCTCGCCATATGTGCCAGTGGCTTCCTCTGAGTAGGCCTCAAGTCCCATCCCCCACATCGGCATTTCGCGAACAACGCGTAGATCTCCGTCGTAGAGCAGCTCTGTCCGAGGTAGGAGCCTTAGCTGCAGTGGCCCCTGCGCAGCGCTGTACGCATAGACCAGCGTTGTCGGCTGCCCGGGCACCGCATCAGTCTTGGACTCGGCGTGGATGCGTCCCGAGGGGGTCTGGACTCGGATCGTCAGCTCCTCCGAGGCGCCCAGATCCTCAGGCCACCGAACTTGGATCATCTCGTCCCGAGAAAAGACATCCCGGTCCAGGTAGGCCCGCTCGAACGCTGACGCCAGCCTATTGCGATGAGCCACGTCCTCGATCGCCGTGGGTATACGCACGCTCACAGCCTCTGTGGCGTCAGAAACCCTCAATGCCGTCTGATGTAAGCACGCACGTTCTCCAACCTGCTCAAAGCGCACCAGCAGTTCGTTAGCGCCTTCGCCAAGCGAAGCCTCGACGGTATCGTGGTGGAGCCCAAAGGCATCTCCGCGGTAGATGTGCAAGCCGTTCAGCCAGACGTCGGCAGGACCGGACGCCGTCACCGCCAAGCTCACAGTCTGATCCCGTGCAGACATCAACTGCGTATACGCCCACCCACGCAGATAGCAGTAAACCGGGTAGTAAGCCGTGAGATCGACGTAGTGATCTTCCCCACAGACAGTGAAAGCCCACAGTCCTTCGCAATCACCAACTACGAAGGCGCTCTCGTCCAACGGCCCCGGTTCAACGGGTTGCCGGCTGATGCCCGAGGCCTCAGAATAGTAGTTCCGTGAGGACTGAGCCCTGAATGCTTCTTCCTCAGCCGATGACTCGGGCTTCTCTAGTTCTATGATTTGGGGTCCGCCGACCAACCAGTGGTGCACGAACCCCGCCTGGAGATCATAGGGAACGTAGGAGAGTGGCATATGAGAGTGTTCCTTTGTCCGAATGTTCTGATAATCGATGGTGGTGCAGACGGCGACAACAGCCCTACTGTGCGGTGATGGATGATTCGCAGTACCCTCTGGCGACAGGCGGAGCTCTGCAGCTCGGGAGCTGCGATGGTGCAGACTCAATCTGGGTCGCCGGCCTGTACGTCTGAGATGACCCGAGGAGAAGGGCGCGCAATGACCAGACAGATGACACCGAAGGCGAGCTCGGACCCCAAAATGAGCCAGCGCAACCAGGCCTCAGCGGGCAATCCCTGTGTGACGAACAGTATAGCGTCAAAGACAGATAGCGCCAAGAGCTCGGCGCCAAGGAAGCGAGCGATCCGCGGAATTAGGCGACCCCGACGGACGCCGTTGCGGAAGTAGAGCTCCGAAAAAACCATCAAGCCAAGCCAGACAAATCCTGCACCGAGAACGTAGTACTTCTCTACAGCACTGATCCTCCAGGCGCGAGCGGAAGACACCTGCACGAATACCAACGACGCGACGCCAACGATCGCGTCGCGGCTCACCAGAAGCACCCAGATCCCCAGGGCCAGCACCAATACCCACATCACGTAGACCAAGACGTAGCTCAGCCAAGTGCACTTGCCCACATTGAGGTCCTCATGGGTCATCAGGTCTACCTTCCCATATCACCCGCAGTACTCAGGGCTGTGACCAGGCCTCGACATTTATGAGAGCTGCCCGGAAATCATCATAGAGCACAGGCTTCTGCATATGGATTGCAGCCCCCTCATCGAGACTCCATTCCGGTTCTTGCGACCAAGAGCAGACAATCACTGGGATCTCACTCGTATCAGGATGCGCTTTCAGGGCGCGAAGCACCCCCCGAGCGCGCTCATCCAGGAAGTCGAGCTCCACCAATACGATGCCAGGTGCTGCCTGCCTTACAGCTGTCGTGACGTCACTCTCCAGAGGCACAGAGACCACTTGACACGCGCTCTTGGTAGCGTAGCGTTGGATCAAGTAGCGGAAGCTGACATCATCACCCACCAGCACTAGAGTAGGAGCGAAACCCGGCTGCATACGGACCCTCCCATTCGTGCGTATGACAGCGACTCTTCCATCCACATCTTAGCACTGTCTTGCTCAGACGTCTTCCACTTTTCGGACGATTGTCTGTACTTTTAGGACAGTTCCCAGGCTTTGCCATCTCCTCGCTGGTACGCGCTCGGTGATATGCCCATCTCCTGACGAAAAACGCGGGCGAAGTAACCACCGGTGGTGAATCCAACCGACATCGCGACCTCCGTGATCCCCATGTCGCCCTTCTCCAGCAGCGTCTTCGCTTGCCTGATCCGGTAGCGATTCAGATATGAGATCAGCGCTATACCAAGCTCTTGTCTGAAACTGCGCGTCAGGTGACGCGCGCTCACACCGATGTGATCCGCGATGTCGCCGCGTGAGATGTGATCCATGTAGTGAGCGTGGATATAGACCATCGCATCCAGCACCAGTCGCTGGGTTTCTGAGACCGACCTACGGCGGCGCGCCAGCACATCCGCGAGGCGCTGCTGCGTCTCTTCCGCGGTGAACAGTCCCTTGCTGAGGACACTGACCATCCCACGATTGAGACGCGCCACATCCTCCTCAGTCAGAACTTGCGCCGTGAGAACCACAACCGGGATGTGCCTGCTTGTCTCCTCTTCGCGCATTGCCTCCAGCACACCGAACCCGTCCAGACCCGGCATCCCCAGATCCAACAGCACCAGATCAGGATGCTCGCGACGAATCAGATCCAGTGCCTCCCATCCGTCATGTGCCTGCAGCACTTGATAATCTGATGACTGAGCCTGCACAAGCCGTGTGTTCACCTCGAGCGTGTCAGGGTGATCATCTACAACCAGGATTTTCTTGCCCACAGTTGTACCACCTGCGTC
>CBFCZM010000289.1:0-4243 GCA_965602565.1 uncultured Anaerolineae bacterium | reverse complement strand
CATGACACCCAAAGAACGTTGGCTCGCCGTGCTGCAGCGCAGACCTGTGGACCGTCTGCCGATGGACTACTGGGGCACTCCAGAAGCAACCGAGAAACTGATGGCCTATCTGGCTGTCGATACCCCGAACGCGATGCGCGACGCGCTGCACATCGACCACTTGGTAACGGTGGGGCCAAAATACGTCGGCCCGCCTCTCGTGGACGGCAAGGACATATACGGCCTGCGCTTCAAAACCGTAAGCTACGAGACCGGCGTCTACAGCGAATGTAGCGAGCACCCGTTGGCCCACTTTGAGACCGTGGAGGAGATCAGGGCCGCCTATACCTGGCCCACTGCGGATTGGTACGACTACTCCGGGATCCCCGCCCAGGTCGAGGGGCTGGACGACTACCCTGTGCGCGGCGGAGGGTCGGAGCCCTTCCTCACCTACTGCCAGCTTCGCGGCCTGGAGCAGGCCTACATGGATCTGGTCATCAACCCGGAGATGGTGCACTACTGCTTGGATCAGCTCTTTGATTTCTGTTACCAGAACACCGTGCGGATCTACGAGGTCATCCCGGATCGGGTCAACACCTCCTACGTCGCCGAGGATATGGGCTCCCAGGAGTCGCTGCTCTTCTCTCCCAAACAGATCCGCACCTTCCTGATTCCCCGGATGAAGCGGATGATCGATCTCGTCCACAGTGCCGGCGCCTACGTTTTCCACCACAGTGACGGAGCGGTCCGCAGGATCGTCCCCGATATGATCGAGGCCGGCATCGACGTGCTCAACCCCATCCAGTGGCGCTGCAAGGGCATGGACCGGGAGGGGCTCCAACGCGACTTCGGCGCTCAGGTCATCTTCCATGGGGGCGTCGACAACCAACAGACACTGCCCTTCGGCACGGTGGAGGATGTGCGTGAAGAAGTCAGGACCAACATCGAGGTCTTGGGCGCAGACGGCGGCTACATCATCGCGCCATGCCACAACATCCAGGCCAACACCCCACCGGAGAACATCGTGGCGATGTACGAGACCGGCTACGAGCTTGGCTGGATGTAAAGACTCACCACCCAGACACAGAGAACACTGAGAAACCACGAAAGTGAAGGGGGGACGAGTTGCTTGTCGTCCCCCCTCTCCCTTGTCCCTGTGCACCCCATCCCTTGGTTCCTACTCGTGGCGATACAGCTCCCACCCAAGATAAGTCGTGAACGCCTCGTCCAGCACATCCGCTACGTATCCGCGGGTGATGGCTGTGTGGTGCTCAAAGCCGTTCTTGCATATGAAGTCCATCAACATCTGCAGGCCTTCGATACGGAGCACTGAAGCGCCTCCCTGGAGATTGCCGATGGGATCATCGGTCATGTCGCCCTCGCCGACGTAAGCCTTGATGAGTCCCAGCGGATCGTCGGTCGAGGCCCGGAAAAAGGTGATCGGTCCCGGGGCAGCCTGGCCCTTGATGGCCCCAAAGCAGCGGTCCGCGCCCAAAGACGCGCCCAGGATGTCGAGGTTGGAGACTTCCACCTCAGCGCCCATGAAGCTCTTGGGGAAGTTGCTGCAGTGGGTGTTGAGGCACATATCCCGATCCTCGCCGTAGTTATTGTTCCAGTCCTGGAACGCCGGCGGGTTGCCCGACGCCAACAACAGCGCGTACATCGAGACGGCACCCATCACGTCGACCTCGCACGCGCTGGGCAGCATGCGGTCGCCCATCATCGCCATGGACAGACACGTGGCACAGCCGTAGTTCTTCTGAATCGAGTCCCAACACTCCACCGCACTGGCATCGCACTCGTTCTCATCCATCCAGCGATCGATGGTGACCGAGAGCTTGGCCTGCTTGAGGATATTGCCCTGCGGGATCGTGTCCGGGATCTTCCCGTAGCCCAGGACCTCGGCCACCTTGGCCGTCACATCAGGATCATCATCCGCCAGCGACTGCGCCCCAAAGATGATCTCCGAGAGGTCCACCGGCACCACGGTCACGCCGTTGGCCTGGAGCAGTTTCTCGCTGTAGCGCACGGTCTGGAACGCCGCCGGACGCGCGCCGATCGCACCGATGCGCGCGCGGCGCATGCCGTTCACGACGCGGCAGACCCTGGCGAAGAAGCCAAGGTCAGCCACGAACTCGGGGCTGTCAATCGGATACGTATGATACGTCGTGTTGGTAAACGGGATGCCGTATTGGTAGAGGTTATTGCAGACCGACAGTTTGCCGCAGAAGGCATCCCGCCGCTCACTCACAGAGAGCTTATCGATCTCATCGTCACAGGCCTGAACGAGAACCGGAACATCCAGTCCCGACAGCTGGATCGTCTCCACAACACCCAGCTCATCGCCGAAGTTGGGCAGCACAACGATGATGCCGTCGATCTTGTCTGCGTTCTTGTGGAAGAGCGCCGCAGCCAGCTTGGAATGAGCACGCGACTCGATCGCACCGCACGGCGTCGCGTCCTCAGGCGTTATCACGTAGTCGTAGCCGTTGGCATCCATGATCTCCAGCAATCTAGCACGAACACTCACCGCCAGATCGGCATTGAAGAAGCCACGCGTACCCACGATCAGAGCAAAACAGGATTCCTTCTCCACGATGCGCATGATCACACACTCCTTGATTGACTAGGCTCGGGCCCTGACGCTAGATCAGAGCCTCAATCTTGGGCCGGATCTCCTCCGGCTCCACGCTGGGCGCAAACCGCTCGAGAACACGACCCTCACGGTCGACAAGGAACTTGGTGAAATTCCACTTGATGACTTTCGTGCCCAACGCACCGGGTGCCTGGCCCTTGAGATACTCAAAGAGCGGGTGCGCGTTGCGGCCGTTGACGTCGATCTTGTCGAACATGGGGAACGTGACGCCGTAGTTGATCTGGCAGAACTGCAGGATCTCTTCATTCGCTCCCGGTTCCTGCTTCGCGAACTGATTGCACGGGAATCCCAGAATCTCGAACCCACGCCCCCGGAAGGCCTCATAGAGCTGCTGCAGGCCGGCATACTGCGGTGTGAACCCGCACTTGCTCGCAGTGTTGACGATCAGAAGCAGCTTGCCGCGATAATCCCCAATCGATTTGGGTAGCCCCATGATCGTGGTTACATCGAACCCATAGACCGTACTGGCTTTGGCGACACAATCAGCCATCACTCACTCCTTCCTTGCGCTAGCGCACCATGTCTAGACGGGATCGCCGCTCAATCCACAGACGGCGCATCGTGGGAGCGCTCCGCCTGCACAAACCACTCCCGTACGGTTCTGTGCGCAATCTGCGGCAAGACATCACCCATGGCTGGCGTGCTTCTTGAGACTGGACAGCGTCACCCCATCGCCGCGTCTGACGAGCCCGCGCGTGATGCCCACGCTAGTCGTGCCCGATCCTCCCAGGATCAAGGCTCTAGTCGTATTGCTGCGTCCTCATGCCTGATAGATGGTCTCGTCAGTCAGTTGGTCTTGACAGGCGTGTTGCCGCGGCGGGTACAGCGTCTGGCCCATACCAGGCGATCTCGTACTCGCCCGACGCCTGTGCCACGTCCAGCACAAACTGCCAGTCGCCGGGGGTCCCCTCCACACAGGCATGGATATGATAGGCGTTGCCACTCTCGGCATCGCCAGACCCTCGCGCTATTTCCCCATCAGGGCTCAGGATCCACCAGCCCGCCGTCCCGGACGTGAGTCCAATGCGTATGCAGAAGTCCCTGGGTGTGTCGCTCGGCGCGACTCCGTACGCGAATGTCCTGACGCAAGTCTGGTCTTCAAAGATCGTATGGCCCCGCTGGTACACGCCGTCCTCTCCTGGCGATCCAACGGACATCGCCCGACAGCCCGACACGCCAATAACGGCGCATAGTGCAACCCCAACCACCACACCTAGCAACCGAGCGCGAAGCCTCATTCTGCCATCTCCATTTCCAGTGTTGAACCTGCGGTGTCTGTCCAGCGAATGTGAGAGTAGTCAATCCGGCACTCTACACACAATGCAGTAACTCCCTGAGCGTTGGGTAGATCTCACAATAGAGTTCATACCGTTCACGATACCGATCGGTACGCGCGGGATCCGGCTCGTACCGCCTCTCCAGATGCACGGCAGCAGAGGCTGCTGCTGCAAGATCCTCAAAGCAGCCGGCTCCATAGCCGGCCAACAGCGCGGCACCCCAGCAGGCTGCATCGGTCACGCGGGGCACCACAACAGGGATACCGGTGATAGCGGCCTAGAGATGCAGCCAGGCAGCGGAGCGTGCCCCGCCGCCGATGGCGCGCAGTTC
>CBFCZM010000288.1:0-4255 GCA_965602565.1 uncultured Anaerolineae bacterium | reverse complement strand
CCCTATCCGTTCTACCCTCTTGCATCTCGCGTGGACTCGTGGTAGAATACATTCAGTTTTTCGAATATGAATGACCCGAATCCTCCCAGACGGGCTTCGGATGCGGAACCTGGGGAAGGAGCCCTGTACCATTGCCGCCGCACTAGAGACGAGATCAGAACTCACGCAGAGACTACACCCGCGGCGCTAATCAACGCCGATCCATTTGCAGATTCCCTACAGAGAAGGACTCACCGTAATGGCAAGCTACCGCCAGATTCTGGTCGACGGCGCACCAGTAGGAATGCAGGGACTGGATGCGATCTTCGCAACCCTGAAGAAGGAGGGCATGACACCCCAGGATGAACCCCTTGCCGAAGTGCTGATCGAGCGCGTAGGCAGAGACAACTACATTCCCTACAGCGCTCGCGACACCTACGCCGATGCGCTTGGTCGTGAGTATGCAGCCTTCCTGGCACGCGACGGGAATGCCGAACCAGACGGCAATGGGCACTATCAGAACTGGCGTGGGATACCGCGGGAGCAGATACCGTGGTTTCCCACCATCGATGAGGACCTGTGCGACGGATGCGGCGTTTGCCTCAGACTGTGCACTACGGGTGCGCTCGTAGCCACAGAGCACGACAAGGTATGCGTGGTCGAGCCCTTCGCTTGTGTGGTTGGCTGCAACTCGTGCGCCAACCTGTGCAAGCCGGGGGCAATCCTCTTCCCGCCACGATCCATTCTGGATGCATACCAACCAACGTCGAAACGCGCGCGGCCCAACCTATTCGGGAGGCGTTAGCAATGGAATCAACCGTACCTGCAACCACAAGTGCCCCGGTGATGTCAACAGATCTGGCCACGCTGTTCAAGGCCCTGGCACATCCCAAACGCCTCGCGATTCTGGAAACGTTGAGAGATGCTGAGCGCTGCGTCTGCGAAATCGAGGAAGCCTTGGACTTGCGCCAGGCCTACGTCTCACAACAGCTCACGGTCCTCCGCGAAGCCGGGTTGGTGTGCTACAGGAAAGACGGGTGGAACGTCTACTACCGGATTGCTCGCCCGGAAGTCTATACGCTGCTGCAGATGGCCACCGCAATCCACAGCAACCCGGGCGACTGCGCCGTCGTCGCGCCTACTGAGCGAGACGGGCCGGTCTGTTGCAGCTAATGCTGGCTGCAACCATCACTGAACTGCTTCAGGCCGGCCTGGGCAGCCTGGCATCGTACCTGGCGGCGCACGTACTGCTGTGCCTCCTGCCGGCATTCTTCATCGCGGGAGCGCTCTCCGCGCTGATCCCAAAGGAGGCCATCACGCGATATCTGGGGCGAACCACGCCCAAGTGGATCTCGTACCCGGCCTCGGCACTGGGCGGCTTCGTGCTGGCAGTCTGTTCCTGCACGATCATGCCCCTCTTCGCCAGCATCTACGCGAAAGGTGCCGGTCTCGGCCCGGCTATCACCTTCCTCTTTGTCGGACCGGCGATCAATATCCTGGCCATCTCCCTGACGGGTGTAGCCATCGGTATGGACATCGCCATAGCCCGTGTTGTATTGTCGATGATCTTCGGCGTCATCATTGGGCTCCTCATGGCGCGGATCTTCCGCGAGGACGATGCCGAACACGACGCGCAGACTGGCCGTGACGCATTCTCTCAGAAGGCCAGAGTCCCGGTACGCACATGGATCTTCTTCGTTCTTCTACTGGGTGTGCTGGTCGCCGGCACGCTGCAGGTTGATGTCCTGTCCCGGACCTACACAAGCCTCACCCTGGGTGGCACCCAGCAGGCCTCGGCGGGTGCCACAAACTGGGCACTTGACTTCCAGACCTGGCTGGACCGAGCTGTTCCCGCCGATGCGGCGCTGGGCATCGAGGGCGTCAGTGTCCACGGCGTCCTCCTCATCGGCCTGTTGATCGCCATCGGCGTCACGGCGTGGCGGGGACTTGGCACAGTGGATAAAGGCTACAACACGTGGACGTACGTCACGCTGGGCGTTGCCACGCTCACACTCCTCATCGCCTCCCTCGCGATCACTGCTACACCGGCAGGACTTGAGATCGGCATTCGCGGCAGGTCCATCGCCGAACTCGCCCTGCTCGCCGGTGTCTGGTGGATGGCGACCCGCCTCTTTGAGGAATGGGAGATCCAGGAGTGGTTGTGGGAAGCCTGGCGCTTCGTCAAACAGATCATGCCGCTGCTGCTCGCCGGTGTCTTCGCCGCCGGGATGGCACGTGGCTTGATCCCGGAACAGCTGATCCAGCGGCTGGCCGGCCACAACACCGTCTGGGCCAACCTGGCCGGGGTGCTGTTCGGCGTGATCATGTATTTCCCCACCCTCGTGGAAGTCCCTATCGCGCAGACATTCCTCTCACTGGGCATGCAGCGCGGTCCGCTGCTGGCCTATCTGCTGGCCGATCCGGAACTCAGCGTGCAGTCCATCCTGATCACCGGCTCTGTTATCGGCAAGAAGAAGACCGCGGTCTACGTTGTATTGGTGGCCATCTTCAGCACCCTGTCGGGTCTCATATTCGGATGGATTGTGGGCTAGGACAAGGGGGACAAGGTACCAGCGACTAGGGCAACTGGGAATGGCTCCGCAGCAAGCGACCCTTCGGCGGCCATAGACTCTGGTCTCGGCCCTTGTTGCCCTGTTGCCTTGGCACCCTATCCCTTCCTCAAATCATAGGTATCACAGGAGAAACTAGATGGAAATCAAGATTCTTGGCGGCGGTTGCCCAAAGTGCAAGAGGTTGGCTCAGCTGGCGCGTGCGGCTGCTGAAGAGGCTGGCGTCGAGGCCACGTTTACCAAGGTCACCGAGATGAAGGAGATCATGGCCTACGACATCGCAGTGACACCGGCGCTGGTCATCAACGAAGACGTCAAGTCCGCCGGGCGCATCCCACCCAAGCACGAGATCGTTGCCTGGATCCAGGAAACTGCAGCATAGCGCCGGGATTCACCACTGAGGCACAGAGAACACAGAGAGCGCCCGAAGATGGGTACTCTCTGTATTCTCTACGGGATTGAGTACGTATAGCAGGCTGTCGGCGCAGTCGGGAAATCCGGTTTCCGACCATCTGCGAGGCGGCTCTACGGCAAAGCGGCCACTTCTCGGACTCGGAAACCGGGTTTCTGAAACGGCCAGGTTGTTTCTCCGACAGCCTGCTACCGCGCGATGCGCCAGGCCCAGCTACCTTGCGGCGACGGCGCCGCAACCTTGAACACCACGCGATTCAGATGGTCGCCCCACACCGCGCCGAGACGTGTGTCGGTGATCGGTACACGCTCCACTGAGACGTCCGTCACTGCGGCGGGATAGGCCAACGTCGCCGCGCCCGAAGTCCGGCTCAGCTCAGTCGGGCCGAATTGCACCTCCACGAACTGCACCTCGCCGTCGCCCAGTGCCACCGTGCACGGTGTCAGCACGCCAAGCACAATCTCGTCCGCCGGTTCTGCCAGATCGTAGGTGTCGATGACCTCAACACCCGCACCGCGGTTCAGTTTGATCACACGCTGCCACGCTTTCAGGTTAACCTCAGGGGGATAGGCGCCCGCCAAATCCAGCGAAAGCTCTGCCACCTCCTCGTCAAGGCTGTAGACGACGTCGCGGGCAGCAAACGTCCTGCCCGGTGCCTGCATCACGCCGTCCACAGTAGGCAGCAGCGTATGGTAGCCCGACTGCATCGTCCAGATATCGTAACGCTGTGGGCTGAACGTCTGGCGTCGGTATGTCTCCACACCGGCATCGACGATCACCGGCTTACCGTCCACGTAGACGACGAAGCTCCCCACATCATTGTGGTTGTGGCTCTCATCATTGTGCCCGGCCTTGGCTGCCAGGAATATCCCATCGGCCTTGCCTGGCTGGTCTCGCGCGACCATCACCTGAATGCCGCCAAACCATGCATCACGGGGTTGCGGCTCCGCGGCTTCCACATCCAGCAACACGGGCACTCGGAACAGCGCCGGCAGGATGCGGCCCAGGCTACTCTCCTGCCTGCCGCGTTCGCCAAGCTGATCCCCCATCAGCCACGCACCGAAGGCCATCATGTCCTGATCGCCAATGGCTCTGCCATAGCGATAGACCAGCGACGGCACGGGCCGGTTGATCGCCGAGGCATCAGCGAAGTTGACGAAGTAAGTACCACTGATGTGCGTGCGATAGATGAAACGTCCCATGTTCCGAACCTTCGCTTCTCGCCACACATCGATGCCACCACCGGTGGCAGAATGGAGCAGGTCGAGGCAGTCGAACAGCGAGGCTGCGGCCC
>CBFCZM010000287.1:0-4260 GCA_965602565.1 uncultured Anaerolineae bacterium | reverse complement strand
GCGCTGCTGCCCCGCTTTGACGTTGGCATTGGCAAGCTGGCCATTGAGGGTTGTGTCGTCTGGCTGCAATTGTCGCAGGACCAGCAGCAGGCTGATCGCGCGCTCCCAATCCCCGATCTCGCGTGCATAAGAGAGCAGCTCCAACGTTTTCTCGGCCCGGACCTCTGGCGGGAGTGGGGTGCCCGACCCAGCTGGATCGACCGGTACCAACCGCGTGTAGATACGCACGGAGAGGTTTGCGTCGTAGATCTCCGGAGCGTCAATCGTGATCGTGATGGCTGTCCCGGGCTCCGGTGTGGGCGTCGGGCGGAGCTGCAATTGCGCAGAGATCAGCCCGAGGGTGCTGATTGGACCGGCCTCCAAAGCTGCCAGGTAGGCAGTAACCGCAGGCAGGATCCCGGTAGCTGTCGTGTCGTATTGGAGGACGCGGTAGTCGTTGCCTGCGATTGTGGCCGTTGCCGGCTGACGCGCCTCAATCCGGCGCAAGCTGACGTCATAGGCTCGGGCCGTGCTCACGATCTCAGCCAACACCTCGGTGCTGTCGATCTCACTGGGCACGACGATCTCTGCGGCCCCCAGCTGCATTTCCAGACTATCGAGCTGTGCCTGGCGGGTGGCCAGGATGTCGGTGTTTGACTGCAGCCCGGCGGCCGCGGTTCCCAGCAGATCACGCTGCACGGCATAGTCAGCCTGAAGCTCCTGGTTTTGCGTGATGCCGCGCCAGAGGACCCCGTAGGCGATCAACAGGGACGCGCCGACGGCAGCGAGCAAGACAGCCAGTACAAGACGTTTGCTCACGGATCGATCTCCCAAGACAATATGACAGGATTCCCGTTCTCAATGCGCACGCGTGCCCGCATCACTTTGTCCCCAGCCCGTGACTCGATCAAGTATAACGTGAGTTCGGGCTGTCCGCAAACCGACAGACTCACATCGTCCAGGTAGACGGACGTGTAGTTCCCCTTCTTGATTTTCTTGAGGTCTGATTGAAAACGGAAATGGACATGAATCGTCTGCCCAGCGTAGTCTGGGGCTTTGTTCCATGGATACGTTACCTTCTGCCACTCACCGGTCGGGACCGGATCCTTGATTTTCTCCACCTTGAAGTCTTTGCCGCTCGTGTCTATCGTAACATCAAGCTGGGCCCCTTTCCCTTTGTCCCCGCTCAAGGTGGTGATGTACCGATAGTAGCTCAATGTTGCACTCTCGAAGGCGGACGGCAGAGTGACAGATTGGACTAGAGTCTGATCCAAATCCGCGGCCGCGCCACCAAGCGCAGCGTAGTAGCTCCCGGAGTGCGCTTGCGCTGCGCCCAGGGAGGGCAGTTCATTGAGGCCGGTCCCTTCCCAGGGATATGGCGGTATGCCATTCTCAAAGCCACCGTTGACCAACTCCTCACGACAGGATGTGGTACCAGCAACGCTGACAAGAATGGTCTGCCCATTCAGTTCGAAGGTGTACGCCTCGGAACCGCCCGATGCCGCCTCGGCGAAGCCGGACTCGTTGGCCAGCCGCCACATCGCGTGTTCTATGCCGGCGTCGGCCGAATAATGCGATGTAGTCTGCTCTTCAGCTGCGCTGGTCGCCCGTTGGCTGGTGCTGACGTAGAGCATGAACGAGCCGATCAGAAGTGTGGCCATCCCCAGGATGACCAGCGCCAGCACAAGCGTCTTGCCGCTTTCGGACTCAGCTTTGTGTTGACTCGCATCCATCCTCGCGGCCGATATTGCGATAGTTTCCGCGGCAGACCTTTGAGGTCTCCGTTCTCTCGAGATCGCTCGGTTTGACGACGGAAAGCTCAAAGGTCTTCCTGTGGCACGGCCCAACCTCAGCAGAGAGCGCGGGTGGTCATATTCGACGCAGGCTTCTGGTGCCATTACTGGACTCTCAACACAACGGAATACTGCTGGGTCGAGCTCACTTGAGACGACCCCGTGCCGCTTGTGGCCGTGACGTCAACGGTCACCGAGCCGGTCGCCGGCACAAAGACGACGTCGCCGACGTCGGCGATGCGGTGCGCGACCGTGTGCGTGCGTGTGTCCGCGCCGGACTGGGAAGTGCGCTTGAGCTGCCCGTCCTCGTAGAAGTATTGCATAGTCGCCGCAATAGTCGCCGTAAGTCCGGTCGTCTGCGTCATCGTGAAAGTGCCGTAGATTGGGTCTGTGCCCAGCTCGAACTTCCAGGATTGGTTGCCGTCCCGGACCAGCCACAGCCCTGCATTACGCAGATCCGCGGCCACATTGAGCTCTGCGTTGCCCCATCTAGGTATCGTCAGCACCTGGTACATGATCATCACCAGCACACCGATGACCAGGGCCAGGATGCTCAGCGACACGAGAAGCTCCACCAGGGTGAATCCGCTGTTGGCGCTCCGCGGCGGCGCAGCTGCTTTGCTGGTCATCGATCGATCCTGTAGTTGCTGAGCGTGACCAGCGTCTCGCCCTGGTGTGCCACGGTGACCGTGACGACTTCCAGTCCTGAATCCACCCCCTCCAGCTCGCACGTCTCCACTGCCACGGCGTATGATGCCGGGGCAGCAATCGTCGCATAGGTCGCCACGTCGCCACAATAGGCCGGCGTAGCATAGGGTTGGGCCTTGATGCTCTCCAACTGAGAGAGCGCCAGGTTATTGGCCCGCGTCAGGTCCCGTGCTACGCCCACGCCAAAGGCCCCGGTCGAGAGCGAGGTCACAAAGACCGTGAGTGCCACCGTGATGATGGCGATGGCCACCAGGATCTCGACGAGCGTGTCGCCCCGCTGAGCATCCATACTCTCATCTAGCTCCGCCACTGGATACTCAGATACGTTGCCAGAGAGCCGCCGAGGATGGTCAGCACGATGATGATGAAGACGACCACCAGCCAGACAGGCTCGGGGAGGAGTCTGTGGCTCACCCACAGAAGCGTCGCCTCTGCCCCCAAGATGCCGACCAGTAGTGGGACTAACCATAGGCCACATCCGAGTTCGTCATCGAGCCGCATCACCCGATCTCCGAGAGCACGGAGTACATCGGCAGTACCATGCTGATGGCGATGAAGGCCACCAGTGCCCCGACAACGATGGTCAGCATCGGCTCGACGGCAGAAACCATCACCTGTGTCTTGCGCTCGGTCTCATCTTCGTAGAACACGCTGAGTGTCGCGAGATTCTTCTCGAGGGTTCCGCTCTCCTCACCGACGCGCGCCACCTGCCCGAGCAGACGAGGAAAGACTGCCTCTTCGCTGAGTGGTGCCGCCAGGCCACGGCCGGCGAGCAGCTCTGTTCTGGTGCGCTCCAAGGCCTCCGAGATAACGATGTTGGTGCTGGTCCGTATGACGAGATCCATGATCTCGCTGAGCGGGAGCCCGGCACCGATGAGCATGCTGGTGGTGGTCGTGAATCGGGTAACCTGCCCGAGCAGCATGACCCGCCCGATGAGAGGTGTGCGCAGAAGCAGCTGGTCGCGCACCCGGCGCCCGCTGGGGAGGGTGCTCCACCAGCCGACGAGGGCCGCGAGACCCAGTCCACCAACGGCGATGTGGGCCCCGTAGGTTGTCAGGAATGTGCTGATACTGATCATCAGCCGTGTGGGCCAGGGTAGGTCCGCACCGAAAGAACTGAAGAGATCGACGATCGGGGGGAGCGCCACGGTGAACATCAGGATGATCACAAAAAACGCGACCACGACAACGAAGACCGGGTACACCATGGCGTCTCGCAGTCTTCGCGTTAGCGTCTGTTGCTTCTCCATATAGCCGGCCAGCTGGTCAAGCACGACCTCAAGGTTCCCGGTATGCTCGCCGACGGCGATGGTGCGTGCGTACAGCTGGGGAAAGACCTGTGGATGCGCCGCGAGCGATGCGGACAGGGACGTACCTTCCTGCACCGATGTGACCACCTCGACGATCACCTCACTGAGGGCCCGCCGGGTTGCTTGTTCAGCAAGCAGCTGCAGCGCGGGGACAATGGCGATGCCGGAACCCAATAGCGTTGACAGCTGACGTGAGAAGACGATGAGATCCTGACGTTTCACGCCGAAGAAGGTAGGAAACAGCTCTCTCAGGCTGCGTGACGAGTGGGCCTTTGAGAGCTGCGCGACCGTCAACTCCTGCTCCCAGAGCAGTTGTTCGGCAGATCGCTCGTTGGGAGCTTCAAGGGCTCCCGCGATCTCCGAGCCAGCTTTGTTGAATGCTGTATACCGGTAGCGCACTGGGTTCTCCTCACCAGTAGCATACCATGATCCAGCACGCGATCCGTTGACTCAACGTTACGGGTATGTAC
>CBFCZM010000286.1:0-4268 GCA_965602565.1 uncultured Anaerolineae bacterium | reverse complement strand
GCATAGTCCTCATCGCACGGATCACTCGACGTCGAGCCTGTCGCCAGCGTGAGGGTCCCGTAGTCCAGATCATCAGGGTCCGCGCCATCGGAGGTCATCTGAATCCAATGTGCCCGGTAGGTCCGCTCATAGCGGTTCACGCTGTTACCCGGCAGAGCATTGTTCAGCGTGCCGCCCACCGTGTAGGTGATGGGCTGATCCGTGGGGTTCGTCACCGCGATCTCGAAGAAGGCCGCCGGGATCCCCGAATCGCGGTCGTTCAGCGGGACAAAGGGGTTGAACGCCGTCATCGTCACCTCGCCGGGGAAGTTGTCGTCCAGGAAGGATAGCTCAGCGATGGGGAAGGTACCCTTGAAGGCCACGTCCCGGAAGTGCGGTACACCCGCAAGATACTCGCGGCGCGGGCCAAAACCAAACGAGTTGAACCGCCCCCCCTGCAGCGCGCCGGCATAGGGTGGGTGAAGATCGCCCTGCAACACCCGTGCATCCAAGACCTGGTTGCCGGACTCCGCTTTTATCGCGAAGTGGGAGAAACCGTTCACACTCCCCTTGTTCGGGTTGTTGAAGATCTCCCAGTCGATGAGGCGACCATTGCCGGCCAGACCGATACACCCGGTGCCGATCCCGCCCAGCGGGAACGAGATCTCGTTGGTCTTGCTGCCCCGATAGATGAATGCTTCTTGATCCATTCCTCTCCCCCATCCAGAATTGTAGTGATAGAGCACCAACGTACTAGGGCACCAAGGTACTAGGGTAGTAAGGGGACAGAACCCCAGTCAAGGCCTATGCTCCCAGGTCACACCGTTTCGCCTGGCGCCTCGGCACCCTATCCCTTATCCCCTTTGTTCACGTCACATCCACAAGCGGTGCCAGACGCTCAATAGAGCTGGCCACAAACGCATCATCAGCCACAGATAGCTCAATAGCCTGCGTCGGGCAAACCTCAACGCAGCGCCCACACCCCAGACATCCCTCGCCAGTGACCGCACGACCGTCGGTCATCCGGATAGCATTGACAAAGCACACATCATCCGCACACGTGCCGCACCCCACACAGCGGTCCGTGACCGTCACAGAGACACCAGGCATCGCCGTGACGTTCTTGCTGATCTCGGGGGGCAGATCCGGCAGGACCCGCCACAGACAGCAACACGGACAGCAGTTGCAGATCGTGAGCAGCTTCCCAAACGGTTCCACACCCATCCAGACATTGTCCAGCCGGTTCCGGCCGATCATATGCACCAGCCCCGCCTCCCGGGCGCGCACGAGATGAGCGTGGGCCTCGTCGCGCGTGGCGTGATGGCCCAGCTTGGGATTGATCTGGTGTACGGCCTCGCCCATGAAGAGGCATCCGATGTCAATCGGATAGTCCTCACAATCATCGGCTTCACGACAGAGGCACTTATCCATGATGAAGAGGCGATTTGCCTCCTCGATGAAGTGCGCGGCGATCCCTGAGGGCAGCACCGACTCCTCGGGCTGCGCGATGGGCTGGTGAATCCGGATAAGATTGTCCTTGGGGAGATAGATGACATTGTCCCCTTCAAAGAGGAAGCGATTTACCAGCTTCCCAAACCACGGTATCCGCCTGGCAGCAGCAGCGATACGAAAACGGGTGGGGAATGCGGCTTGGATGATCTTGACAAACCAAACGGGACGTGACATAGATACTCCCACAGTATGCGGACCTTATATAAGTTCCGAACCGCTCTTGTGTATCGACGAAAGCCTGCCGTGTGAGACCTGAGGGCCGGCAGCTCGATTCCTCACACGGCCCGCCGGCCGGCACTCAGACAATTATATCCGCTCCACAACCCCAGACAACGGGTGCGCTTCAGGAAGGAATTGGTGACCAAGCCTGGAGGCGCATCTGGATCAGATGGCCGGCGACAGCGTCCAAAGGCGTTAGCCGTCGTAGGCGTACAGCGCGAAACTATGCGAAGCGGGCAAGGAAAAGGACACACTACCGTCTTCATCGACCGCAGCGTCGAAGTCAACGCCCGAGCCAAGCACACAGCGAAACGCCGGCGCCCGACCCTCCACGCCATAGAGCGTCAGTTTGGCCGACGGTCGGTCATTGTGCTCCCGCAGAATCAGTACATACCCCCCGCCATCGCGCAGAGACTGGAATCGGTCCACCCGGTCCCAGAGGGCTCTTCACCGATAGGGAGTGACCTCCTCTTCGCGAATCAGCGTGTTGTTGTGATCGGTCACATCGAGGAACTCGACTGCCCGTGCGCGCCAGTGGACACCAGGCAAGGCCAGACGCCTCAGGGCTGCCCGCGGCTCAAAACCCGGCACGGTCCCACGCAGATAGATATCACAGGCGATCGCCGGTCAGTTCGGATAGAGCCTGAAGATACGTTTGATCTCCAGCTCTCCAATCGAGGTCAGGACCTCGGCACGTATGTGGCCCGGCGTCGTCGAGGTCGCCGCGTGCTCCGTCACCTGCAGGAGCCCGGCTTCGCCTGCACCATCGCCGATCCAAGCCAGATCAGGCACGTTGCCCCCCAAAGTCCAGCCGTGCCCGCGCAAGACATCGTCGATCCGCAGACTGATGAGCCTGCCGTTGTTCGACCGGTATTGCCGGCGAATCCAGCCCGTCTCCAGCGTGAGGGTGTCGTCCTGCAGCAAAGCCCGACAATCGATCGGCATCCCTCCTATGCGTCGAGGGTGGATTCCAACGCGGTCAGCCACCCGGCGATGAAGGCGCCCTGCTTCTCCCGGATATGCTCGTGAAAGTGTACGTGGTCGCAGTACAGATCTTCGCCCAGATTCAGCGTGAATGTGTACAGATCGATCACCGGCACGCCGAGAACCTTCATGATCACATCGGCTACCTGGTTGTACACGATGGCATCCGCCGCAAAGCGATGGAGCCCCGAGTCTCTTCTGTTATGAACTGCCTCATCACAGGGCGTGGTGCGCACCCAGATTGGCATTACCCCCTGGCCGCGCACGATCGCAAGTATCTCTCGCAGGTGCACCCGGTACTGATCCAGCGACACCTGCTTCGCACCGGTGTGCGGATCGGTTCTCAGGTCCCATAGTCCACAGTTCAGGAGGAGCCAGTCCATGTCAAACCCCGTCGCGGCAACCTTGGCCCTTGTGAAGGCCAAGACCATGGAGGAATCGCCGCCGTTGGCCCCTTGCGGAGGGTCGAGATCCAGTGCGATGGCCTCCGCCTCACTCTTGCGGGCATAGGACATCTTGCCCTGCAGGTAGGTCTCCAGATAAGGTCCATACTGCATCGAGATACTGTCACCGATCACGTAGATGCGCTTCATGTGAATCCTCCCAACCTGCTAGGCCTGCTAAGCGCACTATCCTGCTGCCCGAAACGGAGTTGATCGAGGTTCTGGGCCGGCATTGGCCCCGTAGATCGCATCGGCGGTCGCGGCCCCCGAGCCGGCGGCAAGACACGCGGCAAGACACGCGCTACGGGCATCCGCCAGGCTGCGGCGGATACAGACCACGCCCATTGGACCCATCGCCGCCGCGATCGACAAGCCGATCACAATTCTCCTCGGTAACGCCAACATACACCTCATCCCAAACTACCAACCCCAGGCTATGATTATCGGTATCTTTCGTGGGAGCGCCAGACTTGTGAACCAGTTCTTCAGCGGGGAGTACGGTGGAGCCAGTCTGAGTTGTTCGGCACGCCACATATCATCGCCCTGATCATCGTGGCCCTCACCGATGTGGGCCTGCTCGCGGTCGGGCAGCGGCTCTCGCCACGTTGGCGCAGGATCGTGCGCTATACGCTTGCGTCGGCCCTGATCATCGACGAAGCACTGTGGCACCTGTGGCACTGGACCACGGGGCAGTGGTCCATCGAGACCACGCTGCCGTTGCATCTCTGCAGCATCCTGATCTACATGAGCGCAATCATGCTGGTCAACAAGAGCTACTTGCTCTACGAGTTTGTCTACCTGCCGGGCATCGCCGGCGCGTCATAAGCCATGCTCACGCCCGATGCGGGTCTCTATGGCTTTCCGCATGTCCGCTTCTTCCAGATCTTCATCTCTCACGGCTCGATCGTCGCCGCCGCGGTCTATATTACGGCGGTGGAGAGCTAAAGCCCGACCCTCCAATCGATCAAGCGCATCCTCATCCGGGGCAACATCTACGCCGTCCTCGAGGAGAGGCACCATGTGAAATTGAGGCTCATAAACCGAAAACGCCTGGATCGCGCCCAGATACGCAGGCCGCTCGACGGCAACTGCATCCCCTTTGCCAATGAAGACCTTGCCCAGCAAGTCCAA
>CBFCZM010000285.1:0-4274 GCA_965602565.1 uncultured Anaerolineae bacterium | reverse complement strand
TCGCCTCGAAGCCGTCGGGGTACTTCTCGCAGGCGAAGTCCTTCTTGGTGAAAACCCCGCGTTCGTAACACTCCATCGCCCAGGAGACCGTGACGCCGCTGCTCATCGCATCCTGGCCGCCGCGGTCACAGACATCGATCATCTTGATGATGGCGTTCATGTCGTTGATGCCGCAGTTGGGGCCGTTGGCGTAGAGGCACTCGTACTCGATGCCCGTCATCGCCCCGGCATAGAGCCCCGGCTTGGCCGAGGAGACCTGCTCACAGGCGATGGGGCACTGAGCACACGCGATCTTCTTCACCTTGTGGTGCTCTTCGAGGTACTCGCCGCTGACCAGCTCGGCGCCCTCAAAGACGCCCTCCTGGTAGTTGCGCGTCGGCAGCAGCCCCAGGTTGTTCATGTTGAGGACGTTGGTTGCAGTGCCCAGCAATCGGTACTTGAGCGTGTCGGGACCCTGTGAGGATTCGATGATCTCAAACGCCATCTTCATCAGCGTATCGGGATCGGCAACGACCACGCCGTGGGTGCCACGCACAGAGACCGCCTTGAGCTTCTTGCTGCCCCACACGGCCCCGTGGCCGGTGCGACCGGCCTGCCGGCCGTCGTTGGTGACGTTGGCGATCAGGACACCGTTCTCGCCGGCCGGGCCGATCGTCGCGGAACGCACTTGATCGTCCAGCAGATCCTCGCGGATGGTCTCTTCGGTCTCGAAGGTGCCCATCCCGAGGTACTTCTCGGCGTTGCGGAACTGCACGCGGTCATCATCGATCAGCACGTTCACCCACGTCTCGCTGGCACCGTGGAGCACAATACCATCCCAACCGGTGCGCTTGAATGCGACGGAGAACCAACTCCCGGAGAGGCTGTCGCCGACAAAGCCCGTCAATGGCGATTTCGAGGCTAACCCGTACTTCCCGCCCACCGGCACGGGCGTGCCGGAGAAGATGCCGTTGGCGAAGCAGACGGGGTTCTCCGGTGAAAGGGGATCACATCCAGGCTCGATGTTCTCCCACAACAGACGCGAGGCCATAGACACGCCGCCGATATACATCTGGTACCATGGCTCCGGCTTCCGCTCGGGCCACGTCTTGCGGTTTGTCAGATCAATGTGAAGTATCTGCCCATGATAGCCGTACATACTGGACTCCTCCTCCTGGTGATTGTGCGGGCCTGGCGGCTGGATGAACCGCCCACATGCCCCGCTGTCCTGCACCTAACGCTAGCGCCGCGGCAGACAGAGCCACGGCAGGCCTTCCGGCAGCCAAATAAGGGCTACATCAGGCGAACAGATGATCAGCCACCGGCCAGGATCGACATCAGGATGAGTCGATCTCCCTGATTAGGGCACTGGTCCATCTGTGAAGGCTGGATCATGTGCTTGCCATTGAGGCTAAGCATATTGGAGGACCGCAGTGAGTCAAGACCAGGAGTGATCACATCCCCAACAAGCTCGGGATAGTGATCGCCCAGCATTCGAAGGATCTCCCGGAAGGTCGTTCCTTCGTCAAGCTGCATGGTGAACCGAGGTGTCCGCGTGAACACACGCGCCAGACCGGCGAACTCCACCATCAGTTCCATGACTCCTCCAACAATATGGGCAATATCATCAGAACTCCCCGACAGGTGCTATGGCCAGGGCCAACCCGATTATACCGCAGAATCGCCGGATGGAGAGGGCTGCCGTAGGGCGGTCCAGCTCCTTGCTGTTGGTACATCAGGGTCCCTGGCCAACGTCATTCATTGCGTCAAACCGGCCGGGCCATCGCCGGGCTATCTGGTCAACCGTTCCCGACATAAGAATGGTCAGAAACAACAGGATTGTCAAGAGACAACCGTCACCTTAGGCCCTGCGGATTGCCACTAGAGATGGCAGGCCATCACGCAAGTCCTGTCTCTGCCCCAAGCCTCAAAGCAGACGCCAGCCTAGCGCGGCGTAGGGGACGGCGGGACATCGACGACCGTGCCCGCATCGGCCCCGCTCTTCTCTTCTATCGCGGGCGGCTGCAGTTGCGGAGGCTTGAGATCCTGCGGCATGAACGTCTGCCCGCGGAAGTAGGCGCCCTCATTGACCAGCAGCGACTTGACCGTCAGGTCACCCCACACGCGCCCCGTATCCAGGATCTCGACACGGGTTGCCGTGATATTGCCCTGAACGGCGCCCGCAACCGAGATGTTGCTGGCCTTGATCTCGGCGCGGATCTTGGCGCTCTCAGTCACAACAAGGTTGCCGGTCAACTCGATCGAGCCTTGCACGATGCCATCCACCCGCAGACCGCCATCGCCCTGGATGTCGCCCTCGATGTGGGTGTTGGATCCAATGGTAGACTCAATCGCTGAGGATCGCGGACCACGACTGGGGCTCGCCATCCTGGATGTCGACGGCCCAGTCTCGGTCTTGGGCTTCCTCTTGCTTCCCCGAAAAGACATTCCCTGCCTCCTTGCACTTAGGACTTCGACGTACTATAGCGACGTGCGCTGCATGCATCCACCGGAGCGAACACAGCCACTCCGCAGGAGCAAACACTCACGAGTCTGCCCGCCAATACGGCGAATGATAGGACAATCCCACAGAGTGTCAACCACCACTCTGGTTGCGCAATCTCTAGGTGAAGCGGAGCTTAGCCGGGCTCCAGCCGTTTCCGGGCCAAAGCCAGAGCTTCCTGCTCGTTCTCGCTCAAGCTGTACGAGGACTTCCAGTTCTCCAACGGCTTGCCATACACCCGGACATCGTCACCGGTATGCAGCCCGGTCATCACAGCGCCGTGCCCATCCGCATCCACCAGCGCAATCGAGAAGCTCTGGTCACCGCCGATGCCCTCGAACGCATTGTACCTGATGGCAGCAATGCCCTGCACCGTGTGCGGAAGCGCCCGCCGGACTGCACCGATCGCCGCCTCAGCAGCCTGCAGGCGCCCGGCGTGTTCCTCCAGCCGCTGCACCAGCGGCAGTAGCGCCACGTGATCCGGGGCCTCCTCCACCGTCTCCGAGATCTGCAGCAGTTTCTCATAGCGCGTTTGGAACACCGCCAGGCGCTTCTCAAGCGTGTAGATCCAATAGGCGCTCACAAAGAGCAGAATCGTGCCGGCAATCACCCAAGGAACAAGAATACCATCCATTTCAACTGCCACCTCTCTACGGCCTTAAGAGCCACTCTGTCCAACTACACCTTCGTCTGCCCAACGCCGCATATGGAGACGCAGAGCTCAAACTGGAAGCCCGGCAGATCCCGGCTAAGCACCCAGTCGCCCCTCGCTCAGGCCGGATCACAGTCCGTCCTCTCCACCGGCGCGCCGGACGGCGAATGAGGGTGGAGCCCTTCCCACACCTTGCCGCATCTCCCAGTGACTTCCCGCCGTCCGCCACATCCGGTTCAGGCTACGGCACCACCTGCACCGGCCCGAGGAACAGGCGATCTCCGGTCATCGTGCCATCTGCACTGAACTGCGGAATCCGCCGGACGCTTCCCATCTCGTACATCCCTACCTCCAGCCAATAGGTTCCCGCCTGCATATCGTCGGGAAGCACGAGGGTGTAGGGATCGACCACCGATTGGCCCGCCAGCCACTTCGGGAACCACAGATACGACGGGAAGGCTCCGCCCAGCGGAGTGTAGTCGTGACCAAACTGCAGCTGACCACCTGCGTCGATCAGGTGGATGAAGACGGTATTGCTCGTACTGGGGCGCGCCAGAACTTGCCAGATCAGCCGCAGGTGGAGCGACCGGCCCGCCGTCACCGTCAGCGGCTTCTCCCACATCCCGCCTCGCAGGCTCAGCCCGGCCCGTGCCCGCGCACCGGTCAGCACCACCTCGTTCCCGATGTTGGTAAGGCCATTCGCGACCACCCGGGCCTCG
Organism: uncultured Anaerolineae bacterium; assembly: GCA_965602565.1. Lineage (GTDB taxonomy): Bacteria > Chloroflexota > Anaerolineae > B4-G1 > SLSP01 > PWVB01. The sequence goes on along the minus strand of CBFCZM010000285.1, from coordinate 421 downwards.
CGCGCGGCACCCGGCGCCGCCACCACACGCACGGTGCCCAGATCCAACGCCTCGGACCCGTCGTTGAACAGCAGTTCGCGGCTCTGGCCGCTCATCTGCACAACCGACAGCCCAAGCGGAGTGTCGCCGGGCGCCAGCCCATAGGGGACCGCCACCTCGTAACGTTCCACGATCACCTCGCCCGGCTGCCAGTCGGGAGTCAGGCGCCGGCTATCGGTCGTCCACCGCTGCTCAATACTGCCCAGCTGAGCCATCGGCATCACAATCTCGCTCTCGGCGTCAGCCACACGCGCATAGAGCGTCACCGCCACGCGACCACCCTGGGCGACCTCGGTCGTGGGCAGATCGTACCCCACCAGTTGCAGCCGCTCATCGACCCAGACGTTCGCCAGAGTCACCTGTGGAGCCGGGGGCTCCACAG
>CBFCZM010000284.1:0-4276 GCA_965602565.1 uncultured Anaerolineae bacterium | reverse complement strand
GATCGCCGAGATATTCAGGCCCGTGGTACCAAACGGCACGGTGTGCATTGATGGGTCCTTTCTCAAGCTTCGTGTGTGCGATTGGACGTTGTGATTTCGCTCTATCGCGTGCCACCATTCACGATTCACCATTCAGGCGTGCTGAAGCAACTACCCGCGGAAGCTGCGGGGTGCCTTCCGGCGAGCATCTGAACCGTGAATGGTGAATCGTGGCAGCGGCTGTGCTGTCCCTAAGGCTCTACCCTATTTCCAGCGGAAGATCCACCCAACGGCGCTCCGCTGCGGAGATGAGTACCGCGTCGAGCACCTCCTGCGCTTTCATCCCTTCGTAGAAGGTAGGCAGCAGCGGGGGCTCCTCCCCGCGGATCGACGCGACGAAGTCGGGAATGAACGAGCGCAGCGGTCTGCCCTCTCTCGTTCTTGGGATGTTGTTGATGAAGCGGCGTGGCACGGGAATGACAGGATAGGGTTCCTCCTGGCGATGCAGGCCCCACAGGGGGTCGTAAATGCCATAGTCCGCACAGAGCTCAACCATCTCTGTGCCGATGCAGGCGCGTAGTTCGTACGGGCGTGCCTGATCATAGAGCAATGCGCCTTTGCTGCCGTAGGCCTCGGCGCGCTGGTCGAAGTTGCGCCCGGAGATTGTGCTGCTGTGGGAGAAGAGCGCCGTGGTGCACCCTTCCATATCGACCATAAAGGTCGCGGCATCCTCGATATCGACTTTGGTCCACGCGCCGGTACCGGCGTGGCGCCGGCGGTTGATGAATGTCCTGGTTTGGGCGCAGACCGAGGTGAAGTCCAGTCCCATCCACCAGCGCACCATATCAATCATGTGCGGTCCGAGCTCGAAGAGCGGGCCTCCGCCGGTGACGGCTTTGGTGTGTCTCGGTGCAATCTCACGGTCGGCAAAGCCCGGCACACCCATCGAGTAAGTCGCGGAGATGTGGTAGATGTCGCCCAGCGCGCCTGTGGAGATGAGGTAGTGCGCAAGTTGCGCGGCAGGCGTCAGCCGGTGGGTGAAGCCAACGCCGGTTCTGACACGTGCCTTCAGGGCCGTTTCGTACATCTCTCGGGCCAGCGGATAGGTCAGGGCCAGGGGCTTTTCGCAGAAGACGTGCTTGCCTGCTGCGACGGCGGCCATAGTCACGGCGTAGTGGGTGTCTGGATAGGTGCAGACACTTACCGCATCCAGATTGTCCACGCCGACGAGTTCGTTGAAGTCAGTTGTCAGGTGTTCAACGTCGAGGTCCGCACCGACTTCTGCCAGGGTCGCCTCGTTGACATCACAGAGCGCGGTGATCTCAACGTCGTCGCAGAGCCGGTAGCCGGGAATGTGCTGGCCTCGTGCGATGCCGCCGACACCAACGATGCCGACGCGGAGTGGGGGATGGTCGAACATAGCGAGTGCCTCCGGGTAGAGACGAGTGCTGCAAGGCGAAAGATGGATAGGCGCTTGGTACCTCACGATTCACCATTCACGATTCAGCTGCTCCCCAGTTGGTTCACTCGATAGCCGGCCACCAATGCTGGACCGCAGAGTGAATGGTGAATCGTGAATGGCGACTAGACCTCAGCTAGCGCCGCTTCTATCTCTGCCAACGCAGCCTCTTCGTGCGCAAGCCAGGCCATCACGATGGCAGAGCCTGCCTGGCGGCGTGCCGGCATCTTCTGCACAGCGTCAGGTACGTCGTGGCCCAGGAGGCTGTAGAAGGCAGCCCAGCAGCTGTAGGCGGCGCGGTACTGCTCTGCGGCGGCTTTCAGGTGATGGCGGACGGGATCTGTGAAGGCCCCGGCCTCGGCGACGCGATCAAGATAGACGCCCGTTGAATTGCGGATGGTCCATTGAGGGTTGATGTCGTGGCACGCGACCCACGTCTCGTGGGTGTCGACCTTCCGGCACTCGTCGGCGTACGCGCAGATGCCGGCGAGGCCCCAAGTCGTGCCCGGGAAATGCTCGAGCGCCGCGTGTGGCGGTTCTGTACTCCAGGTGATCAGGTCCTGCATGACCTGTAGGGCGATCTCCCTGATGGCGCCTGTCTCGACTCGGCCGGCGAAGCGGCCCAGTTGTCCCTGTTTCCAGCCGATGACTCGGTCGACCCATTCGCAGAACTCCTCCCATGAAAGCCATCGGGTGTAGGTCTCGGGTCCGTCAGCCAGCGCGAAGACCCAGCGATCCATGATATCGGCGGCGTCCTTGTAGCCGGCGAAGAGGATGCCCTCCCAGTCCCATCCCTTTGCTGTGTGTCCCGCATCCACTGTCTCCACAATCAGTCTCCATGCGCCCTCGGCGTCCTCGAAGGATGTCCAGGCATAGCCGAAGCCGGTTGCAGCTGAGATGCGTTGATCGATACCGTGGATTACCTGACCGGGTTCGGGGCTTGGACCCTCTTGCGTCGGGCCCGCGGCATCCACCATGAGGTGCGCATACTTGGGCATGAAATCGCCTGGTTTGTATCCAAAGAGAGCTGAGGCCCCGGAGACGGCAGCCAACTCGTCGAAATCCACCTGCCAGCCCTCTGTCAGCATCTGGACGGTATGCAGGGAGAGATAGACGTACGGCTGCAAATACTCCTCTCCGCCGGAGGCAACCGCGTGGTGGCCGAATCGGCCGATGAGTTCATTGAAGACAGTCACTGCGTTGTCAACCCGTGTCACCATAGACATACTATCCTCCCTCTTGATGGTTTCTGATCGGAACGGATCGGGTGCTCCCAGTTGTGAGTTCTCTCTGACTTCGGATTATGCACTGGAGTGACAAAAAGATCAAATGGATACCAGATATATGCTGGTGTAGATGGGGTGCCGGATGGTGTGATAGGGACCGGTTGTCGCAAAGGTCGCCGCAGCAACGGCCCGCGTGAGGTGATGCGTAGCCACTGCCAATGGTCATAATACGCCCGCGCTTGTGGTCAAGATACCGAGGATCCACACCACTGCGTCAGGGGTGAAGATCGTGCCGCGACGGCTGGTGAACTGCGATACGGCCAGCAGCGCCGCGACGCAGGGCGAGCACCCTATGCACGACGGCCGGCAGCCTGCCCGGTGCCAGGGTGTTTCTCTCCATATGCATATCTCCTGTGCAGTCATCTGCACGAATCGATTCGCCAGGGACGGCGCGGGATGGGTCCGTGCCGCACGTCTGCTGACGGTCGGAGCTTGGCGATGACGTTGTGGAGCCGTGGGACATCGGAGTGGGTGCAGTCACCTCTCAGTATCAGGGACTTGCGGTTCGCCGTCAACGGACTGCAGCTTGTTCTTGTGGCTGCCACAGAACGCTTGCGCTGATTCGCGATTCGATGTAGAAACAGATGTTCTCATCTGACGAAGTGGGAGGATGCGATGACGACCACTGTTGCGAGGCGCAGGCCACTGGCTGCCAATGTCGGCATCCTCGGCGTTGGTATGGATGTCTATTGGGGCCAGTTTCCGGGTCTTGAGGACGCTCTTATGGGCTACCTGGACACTCTTGAGCAGCAGGTGCAGGCTCAAGGCGTGACGACCGTGAATGTCGGCATAATCGATAATGCCCCCGCCGCCTATGCTGCACTACCGAAGCTGAAGGCGGCGAATCTCGACCTGGTCTTTGTCGATATGCTCACCTATGCGACCTCGTCGACGTTCGGGATCCTGATCCGGGACCTGGATGTGCCGGTAGTGCTGGTGGCGCTGCAGCCGCTGTCGCGCCTCGACTACGCCCACGCCACCATCGAGATGCAGCTCAAGAATGACAACGTCTGTTCGCTGCCGGAGTTTGCCGGCGTGGCGGTGCGGATGGGTAAGAAGGTGCCGCCGATGATCATCGGCACGCTGGAGGGGGATGCGCGGGCCGAGGCAGAGGTGGCGGAATGGTGCCGCATTGCGCGGGTGCTTCACGACCTCAAGGGGGCGCGCATCGGCCACCTCGGGCATCCGATTGAGGCGATGCTGGACATGCATACAGACCAAACAGCCCTGACCGCAGCCTTTGGCCTTCACATCGTCCAGACAGAGTTGGACGATCTGGTGCGGCTGTCGCGGGATGTGACGGACGAGCAGATTGCCGCTAAGTCTGCCCAGATCCTGGCAGTGTTCGGCACGCCCGATCCGCAGTTCGACCCGTTGACGCAGAAGCTCACTGAGGAGGATCTCCACAGCGCGGCACGGATGGCCGTGGGGCTGGATGCCTTCGTCGAGACCCACGATCTGGATGGTCTGGCGTACTACTACAAGGGCGAGCCCGGAACTGAGCGTGAGCATGCCGCTGTGCTTGCCCGAGCAGTTGTTGTGCACCGGCAGG
>CBFCZM010000283.1:0-4298 GCA_965602565.1 uncultured Anaerolineae bacterium | reverse complement strand
CACCGATACAGCTTGTTGTCAGCAGCGACCATTGTTCATCAAGTGTTGTCTCCCCGAAGGGGATGCCGAGCTCGTGCTCAAGGGCTTCCCAGACTTCGCGCCCCCCGGCCACGTGGCAGGGCGCATCCTGGCAGAAGCGGATCACGTGTCGGCCCAGCGGTTTGAGGCTAATCAAGCTGTAGAAGCTCGCAACGCTGTAGACCTCGCTGAGCGGCAGGTCAGTGCGCTCGGCAATTCGCCTCAAGTGTTCGCGGGTCAGATGTCCACTTTCATCGTTGACTTCGCGCAGAATCTCGACCAAGGCTTCTCGGTCAGCCTGGTGCGCATCAACAACTGTGTCTGTTACGGCCAAAACCTCTTCCATACGTACCCCTTTCTAGAACGAGGATAGACGCCAATGCCAGAGCCCAACTACGCTGTAAGTTGCCACTTCTCGATGGGTGCGCCGCCGGCGATATGCTCTTCGATTAGCATCGCGACCCGATCAGGGCCGATATTGCCGTAGGTGATCATTTCTTGGTCACCCACCTGCACCTGGACGATGGGCTCGTACTCGCACAGGCCTGGACAACCTGTCTGCGTCACGATCACATCGGAAATGTCGCGCTGCTCCAATTCTTTCAGAATCGCCGACATTGTGTCACGAGCACCGGCAGCAATACCACAAGTTCCCATAGCCACAACCATGTGAGCGCGCGAGCCCTCGCCCGACAACTTCCGTCGCTGCAAAGCACGCTCCTTGATCTGTTGCAGCTCTTCCAGACTCTTCATCTTGTATCTCCTCCTGCCTAAGAATGAGCAAGTAACATCAAATCATCCGCCAGGGGCTGACTCACCGTCAATGGGTGGCAGCCCTTCGGTGAGCATCTCACGGACAAAAGCCAAGACCTCGGTGCCCGACAGGGGAACGCCATCCCCCACGGGCCTCGCGGATCTCTCGTTTGCCGGAACGGGGCGTTCCGGCTTCGACTTGATGTTGTACTACCAGGTCAAGCTGGGGGTTCCCGACCACAAGGCATAATACGGGAGGCCCCACAAGCAGTTCTGCTTCGGTCGCCTCAAGGATTGCGTCCTGTGCCATGCAGCCTACCTACACCCTCCGGCCGAAGGTACATGCAAAAAGGTCGCATATATGTCGACAGAAAACACGCACCGTGTCATATCTTCCAACCTTTGAGATACTATCACAGACTGGTGTTCTGTCCAGTGTTTTCTTGCACCCGTGGGCTTGTCATTCTTCCCTGGATGACCTATAATGCGCCGGATGCTCTCGGAAGATGGAGCAGTCTCTGTCTTGGCACTGCAAGCAGCAATCCAAAGGAAACATGAGGTAACGCCATGGCGCGGTTTTCTCGTCCGAAGGGCACGCAGGATATTCTCCCAGAAGATCAACGGTATTGGGAACACCTACTGAACATTGTCGGCAGCACCGCCCGAAGCTACGGTTTCGAGCGTATTGATACGCCTGCTTTCGAGTCGACGGAGCTGTTCGCTCGGGGTGTGGGGTCGGGCACCGATATCGTTGAGAAGGAGATGTACTCGTTCAAGGACAAGGGCGATCGTGACATGTCGCTGCGCCCGGAGTTCACAGCTGGCGTTATCCGTGCCTATCTGGAAAACGGGATGCAAGTGTGGCCCAAGCCTGTGAAGCTTTTCTCGACCGGTCCGATTTTCCGCTATGAAGAGCCACAGGCAGGGCGATATCGCCAGCACCACCAGTTCAACGTCGAGGTCATCGGCGTGCCCGGGGCTTTGGCCGATCTTGAGATTATGCTGCTTGCCTGGGACATCTACGATCGGTTGGGGTTCAGGAATCTGGCGTTCCAGCTCAACTCGACCGGATGCCCGGCATGTCGCCCCAACTACATCAAGGCCCTGCAACCTCACTATCACGAGCATATGGATGTCATCTGTGAGGAGTGCCGGCGACGTCTCGATCAGAATCCGCTGCGCGTCTTGGACTGCAAGAAGGACCAGTGTCAACCGGTCATCGCTGCTGCGCCCAAGATGACGGATATGCTGTGCGAGGAGTGCAGCGCGCACTTCGACGAATTGAGGGACTATCTTGAAGCTCTGGAGCGTCCGTACATCCTGAATCACCGTCTCGTCCGCGGGCTTGACTACTACACCAAGACCGTCTTCGAGGTCTGGGCAGAGGGCATCGGTGCTCAGTCTGCAGTCTGTGGCGGTGGTCGCTATGATGGACTGGCTGAAATCCTGGGAGGCCCCAAGACCCCGGGTGTGGGTTTTGCCGCGGGCATGGAACGCGCTGTCCTTGTGATGAAAGAACAGAGTGTTGAGGTGCCCGAACTGCCGGTTCCTCCAGTCTTTGTGGCCTACCTTGGCGACGCCGCCCGGACCTATGCGGTCAAGCTCTTGACCGAGATTCGGGCCCTTGGCGTAGGCGTGCGGATCGCAATGCGCGGGGGCCTGCGTTCTCAGCTCAAGCAGGCCAATAGACGGGCATCCAAGCTTGTGATCATCATCGGCGAGGATGAGCTGGTGCGCGGGGAGGTCACGCTGCGTGATATGGAGACCGGCGAGCAGTCGATGGTACCGACGACGGCTATCGCCTCGATATTGCAGGAGCGACTGGGTGCCTAGCCAAGGCCTGGCTCATGTTTCTATCAGAGTCGTGCGATAGCTTCGCGGATCGGCAACTATGGTTTCCGGCGACTGCGGGATCAAGCACATCGGTCTGGTCTATAACGAGCGGGTTGAGCGGTCGCTGCCACTGGCGCAGGAGATAGCGGCCTGGCTCCTCAGCACACATGGCGTTGATGCCTGGTGCTGCCCGATATCGGAGTGCTCAACTGCATCCGATCCTGCCGATCTTCTGATCACCCTGGGTGGAGACGGCTCCATTCTGCGTGTTGCACAGACAGCTGCCCCGGCCGGGGTCCCGATATTGGGGGTCAACCTCGGCCGGGTAGGCTTCCTTACGGAAGCTGCCCCGGAGCTCTGGCGGACTACGCTAACGCAGGTGCTGGACGGCAAGGCCAGTGTGGAGTCCCGGATGATGCTCTGTGTGACGCTTATTCGAGAAGGCGTCCCCACTGCACAGGAGCAGGCGCTGAATGATGCCGCGATCAGTCGTGGCGCACTTGCTCGAACGGTGCGCCTTCACACGTCCATCGATGGCGCGATGATGACCCGTTATGTTGCCGATGGTCTGATCCTGGCCACACCGACCGGGTCGACAGCGTATGCCTATGCTGTAGGGGGACCCATCTTGCCCCCGTGGCTCGACAACATCGTTGTTGTGCCGGCTGCTCCGCACCTAAGCATGGAGCGTCCTCTGGTTCTGGATGCGGGGTCTGTCATTGAGGTCCGCGTAGAGACCCAGATCCCCGGTATGCTTTCTGTGGATGGCCGTATGGAGGGTGAACTCCTGAACGATGATGTTGTGCGCGTGGAGCGAAGTGAGATCCGGGCGCGTTTTCTGCGCTTGCGCAGTCGCAACGATTTCTACTCGACCCTTGTCAACCGCCTGGTCCCACGCAACGGAGACCCCCATGACTGAGCAGGTTGACGACATCTTCGCCTGCCATTGGCATCCCAAGACCGAGACAACGCTGTGCTGCTACCAATGCGGCACGCCCATCTGCGTGAAGTGTGCCCGTCGCACGCCTGTGGGTTACATCTGTCCGGACTGCCAGCGTGGCCGTAAGCAACGGTTTGAGCAGGCACGGGGCAACGACTACATCGTTGCCGGCATTGTTTCCTTGATCCTGGGGGGCATCGCCGGCGTCCTTCCCTTGCTGGGCAGTTGGTGGTACTTGCTCTTCCTGTCGCCGCTGGCGGGCACCGTGATCGCCGAGATTGTGTGGCGTCTGGTGGGGCGGCGCTATGGACAGCGCCTGTGGTGGATTGTGAGCGCCGGGATTGCTATCGGCGCGCTGCCGGTACTGGGACTGGGGCTGCTGCAACTGCCCGCGCTCCTTCAGGGGAACCTGTGGGCGGCCTCAGGACTGTTGACCTGGATAGTGCACGTTGTCCTCGCCATCGGCACGGCCGCTGCGAGGCTCCGGCTTGTGTAGGCCGGTTTCAGCATGGCCGCGATTCTGATTCTGACGCCTCAGATCCCCTATCCGCCGCGGCAGGGCACCGCGCTGCGGAACTGGGGGCTGCTCAGAGGTCTGTCAAAGCACCACGAGATCTCACTGCTGACTTTTGCGTCGCCGGACCAAGAGCTAGCGCCGGAGGCGCTGCTGGAGCGGTGCACGGAGCGCGTGGCTATCATTCCCCAGCCGGCTCGCTCGCTCAGACACCGGTTGTGGGATCTGATCGTCACTGGG
>CBFCZM010000282.1:0-4322 GCA_965602565.1 uncultured Anaerolineae bacterium | reverse complement strand
CGCCGAGGCGCGATCATCAATGTGTCCTCGCTGATGGCATTCTACCCTATGTACGGCAGCACCACCTACAGTGCCACCAAGTGTTATCTGCGCGGCTTCACGGAGGCGCTCTATCAGGAGTTGCAGGGCACCGGGGTGCGCGCGCAAGTGCTGTGCCCGGGATTTGTCGAGACCGAGCTGCAGGACGTGGCCGGGATTGATCGACCTGCCTTGCCGCAATGCTTTTGGATGTCGCCGAATACGGTGGTAGCACGATCGCTTAGAGATCTGGCCAATGACCGTGCGGTGTCCGTGCCCGGTCTGGGCTACCGCGGGCTAGCTGCCCTTTCCAGCTTTATCCCCCGGCCGCTGCTGTATGCGGCAGGCAGCCTGTTGGGTAGGTCGAGGGAGAGACAGCTTGCAGCAATCAGCTGTCAGCCGCAAGCCAAGGAGTAAGGAGTAGGCCAGACCGGATGCTCCCTGCTGGTTTCCTGCTGTAAGCTGAGACCTGACTCGCTGATCGCTATCTGCTTCACCAACGAAGGGAGCACCCATGTCCGAATTCCCATTCCACGAGATTGCGCCTGAGGCGCTCACCGACAATGTATTCAAGGCGATTGGCCGGGATTGGATGTTGATCACGGCCGGCACCGCAGGTGGCTTCAACACGATGACCGCCAGCTGGGGTGGGTTGGGCATCCTCTGGGGGAAGCCTGTGGCCTTCGTCGTCGTGCGTCCCCAGCGTCACACCTTTGGCTTCATGGAGGCGGGCACGAACTACTCACTCTCTTTCTTTGACGAGGCCTACCGCGAGGTCCTCAACTACTGCGGCACCACCTCCGGTCGGGATGTCGACAAAGTGGCGGAGACCGGCCTGACGCCGCTGGCGGGCAGCACCGGCGCCGTCCTGTTTGGGGAAGCCCGCCTGGCTATAGAGTGTCGCAAGCTGTATGCTCAGGATCTAGCAGAAGCCAACTTCGTGGACACTGCCATCGTCGACCAGGCCTATGCCGCGCGCGATTTCCACCGCATGTATGTGGGCGAGGTAGTGCGAATCTGGGGGAAGGGATAGAGGAAGTCGCAGGTCACCAGTCCGATGTCAGGGATCACTGCTGCGGCTATGCTACTGGAAGCCCAGTCGCCCAGCAGAGAGGACCATGACTCAGGATTTCTGACTCTTGAAGTACTCCCGATAGGCAGTACGCGCCTCACCCAGTGTCACCTGCGCAAACCGCACCTCATCCCCCGGTAGCCGCTGCGCGAGCAACGGCAGGTCGGCCTGGATCACGGTCGCGATCTTGGGGTAGCCCCCGGTGGTCTGGTGGTCCACCATCATGACGATGGGCTGGCCATCTGGAGGGATCTGAATGCTGCCGGTGACAATCCCGCCTGACACGATGCCGGGTCCCCCTGCATGATCGAGGCGGGCGCTCCGCAGGCGGATCCCCATACGGTCCGCAGCCACGGTGACCTCGTAGCGGTTCCCGAGAAAGCGATCGATGGTCTTCGTTGAGAAGTAGTCCCTTTGTGGGCCTAGAACGACGCGCACGATCGGGGTCCCTGATGTCGCCATCTGTACCGATGCAGGCCGACGTACGCCTGCTCCGCTGATGGGGTGTGAGCGCGCGTCGACCCCGAGCGGCAGCCGATCTCCCGCCCGGAGCGCGCGCCCCTCAAGTCCCCCAAAGCCGCCCCTCAGATGGGTGGATCGCGATCCCAGATACGGCGGCACGTCGATGCCGCCATCGACTGCAAGGTAGGCCCGAGCCCCGTTGAGCCGTTTGCCGAAGCGCAGGGCGTGTCCGGAACGCAGGTAAACAGCGTGCTTGGTGGGTACTGCCAGGTTGCCAGCCCACAACTCGAACTCCGCGCCGCAGACTGCGATCAGGCAATCTCGCCACGCTCCCAGAACAGGCCCGGTGAGCGTGATCTCCAGCGCGGCCGTCCCTGGCGAGTTGCCGACGAGCCGGTTAGCCGCCGAAAACGCTGCTGCATCCATCGGCCCGGACGGGGGTATGCCGTAACGCCCCCAGCCGATGCGCCCGGCGTCCTGGACGGTGGTCAAAGCACCTGGATCAACGATTGTGAACATAGGAGATCAGGGCAGTCCCATAGAGCGAGAAGGCGAGGAAGCGAGCACGCGAACCGGAAAGTAGCTTACCAGTCCGCTGATTCTTTCATTCGCTGACTCTTCCATTCTGCACTCGCTCTTTCGCTTTGTCGCTTGCTCGCTCAATCGTCCACCACGAATCTTACCCGGTCTCCTGCTTCCACCAGAAACGGCTTGTCTCTGCTCGGATCGAAGAGTCGGAGCGGGGTGCGACCAATGATGCGCCAACCGCCCGGTGTGCTGAGGGCGTAGATGCCGGTCTGGTTGCCGGCGATGCCGACGCTGCCCGGTGGAACCTGGAGACGCGGCGTCGCCAGGCGTGGTGCGGTCAGGGCCGGTGGGAGGCCCAGCAAGTAGGTGAATCCCGGCGCGAAACCGAGCATGGCTACCTGGTAGGTGACAGCGGTATGCTGCGCGATCACGTCCGCAGGGGCGAGTCCGCAGTGGGTGGCGACGTCATCCAGGTCCGGTCCATCGCTCCCGCCGTACCGTATGGGGATCTGGATGAGCCGTCCCGGTGTGACCGGGCTCTGTGCCAGGTCGCCGGCAGCCAGCTGGAGAAGCTCGGCCTGCAGCGCCGCGGTGTCCGCGATCAAGGGATCGAAGATGACCAGCAGCGAGCGGTAGGTGGGGACGCGCTCGACGATCCCAGCCAGGGGGGCGCCCTCAAGCAAGGCGTCAAGCGCGTGGACCCTGCGATTGAGGTCGGCGTCTACCCGATCCCCAAGCTCGACGGTGAACGCTGTTTCCCCAACGGGGACGACACGCGGGTAGACATGGGAGCTGTCGTGGTGTTCCATAGCGACGGCGCTCACGCCGGCTGCCTCCAACGCCCGGCGCAGCGATTGCGCGATAGCCGGTGCGTTGGGCGTGTCGCCGTGGAGGCAGAGCGTATCGATCTTCAGGTCAATGATCTCCCCGGTGATCGCTGCGACCGTGCCCTCGATCAGCATCTGAACGGCGCGGGTAGCCGCCTGCTCCGGGTCGTGGATGATTGCACCGGGACGGCTTCTTGGCACCAGGGCGCCGTCCTCCTGGTAGGCGCGGTCGGCAAAGCCCTCCGTCGCCACGGACAGTCCCTCGCTGCCCGCAGCCTCTGCCAACGCAGAGCCAGGCTGGGTGACCACGATCAGCTGCGGGTCAAAGCTCCTGACGGCGCGGGCGATCGCTCCCGCGACCTTGGGGTCTCGCGCGGCAGTGTTGTAGAGCGCACCGTGGGGCTTCACGTGGATCAGGCGATCGCCCGCGGCAGCGAGGAAGCCCGACAAGGCCCCAAGTTGGTAGAGGATGGTGGCCTCAAGCTCCTCAGCGCTCATAGTCAGAGCGCGCCGGCCGAATCCCTGGAGATCCGGGTATCCCGGGTGCGCGCCCACCGCCACGCCGTGGGCGATCGCCATCTCGACGGTGCGGCGCATCACCACCGGATCTCCGGCGTGCACGCCGCAGGCGATGTTCGCGGAGGTGACGATGTCCAGCATTGCGGCGTCGTTGCCCAGGCTATAGCGACCGAAGCTTTCGCCCATGTCGCAGTTAAGGTCGATGGAGGTATATGTCAATGGTGACTCCTCTTCCTGTCCTGTTGCGGTCCGGTGAGTCCGGCGGGTACCTTCACCTACTTCGATAGTATAGGGAAGGCCGAGTGCCAGTCAATCGATGCGCTTCGTTGGTCTAGGTGCGCGCTCGCAGAGATGCCCCGCGACATTTGCATTCCGCCGGGAACGCGGCATAGTTGTGAGAGTGGCGAGATACGCATAGTTTGGCCCCAACCACATCGCTTGGCCTGGCCGAATTGGGGGATTCATGCGCATGACCACGACACTGTACAAGGGCGATATGTGGTTCGAGTCCAGGATCGGGGACTATCCTGTGGTAACCGAAGTACCAGATGTGATGGGCGACAGCGACCGCGGCCCGCAGCCGCCACAGCTGTTTGTAGCGTCGCCGGGAAGCTGCATCGGGGCCTTCATCGCGCAGTATTGGGAGTTGAATTGCATCGTGGATAGAGCTTCGGCCGTGAGGAGCTGGCGCTTCCTTTTCACAGGCATCGTCTTCACTGAGCCCACGGCTACTTGCGGCGCAAAGACGGATTGAGCTCCTCGCGCCGCCCGTCCTGAGTGGCCGCAGGTCAACGTACGTCACGGGTTGCTGAGGTCAGGAGGTGGTTGTGATGACCGGTGCGTTGTCCAGGCACGTCGGGCGCAATGCGTCGTCAGCGTCCAGGAACACGAGGTAG
>CBFCZM010000281.1:0-4326 GCA_965602565.1 uncultured Anaerolineae bacterium | reverse complement strand
AATTATTAAACATAAGAATCGTGATAACCGTTTAGCGTAATCACAAATTATTAAATGAAACCCCAGTCAAGGAAACAACGATGCGTAGAAGATCATTTATTTCAAGTATTCCATTATTATCCGGTTCAGTATTCATCGATTCCCAGTCTGTACATGCAGGTGTTACCCGAGAGAATAATAAGGTTGTCGAGGGAGAGATTGATTTTTCGGATTTTCCCACAGTTGTCGAACCCGAGCAGAAGATTCCCGTAATCGACGAAACCGATGTTCTGGTCATCGGCGGCGGACCCGCCGGTGTTGCCGCAGCTATCTCGGCAAGCCGTGCGGGAGCGAAAACCATCCTTGTGGAACGTTATAATCATCTCGGCGGACTGTGGACAGGTGGTTTGGTACTGCCCCTTCTGTCGACTCATGCGATGGATGAGACCGGCAATGTGATCGGGCGTATCGGTTCGGGTGTAGGTCCGACGTTGATGTTTGACAGCCATATGGACACCGTTGAGGTGGCCGATCCCGATGCGTGGCAGTCTGATCCCCTTCAGGTCACGATTCGCGATGGACGTCTCTATGGTCTGGGGGCGTGCGATATGAAGGCCGGCCTTGCAGCCACGGTGCATGGCGCTGCTCTACTGGCAAGGCGCGGAGGTCCACCGGCTGGCACTATCCTGGTTGCCTGCGTTGGATTGGAGGAGCCGTCGGAGGGGACGTGTACGCGTGTTCTCTTCGAGACGGATGCGGTTCGCCCGGACTGGGTGGTCATAGCAGAGCCCTCCAACCTTCAGGTTGTGCGTGCGCAACGTGGTCACCTGGAGATGCTTCTGACCGTGCGCGGCAGATCTGCACATTCCTCGTCACCGGAGTTGGGAGAGAACGCCATCTACTTGGCATCTCGAATCATCTTCGGATTGGAGATACTGGCTGCGCAGTTGGTGACCGATCCATTCCTGGGCCCGGGCGTTCTGGCGGTCACCGACATCAAGTCGCACGCGGCCAGCCGCAATGCGATTCCTGACCGGTGCGAGATGTTCCTGGATCGACGCTTGACTGTGGGCGAGACCGAGGCCGCGGCGCTCTTGGAGGTGCAGCGGGTGATCGCCCGCGAGGGTGTGACAGCCGAGGTCCACGTGATTGAGGAGGACGTCACATCCCACACCGGCATCCGACTCCATGCGCGCCGGGCTTCTATGCCCTGGGCCCTGGAAGAGCGCCATCCTCTCGTGCAGGCTATGGTTGATGCCGCACGGACCGCCGGCCTGCGCCCGACCATCACGGGATGGCCTTTTGCCACAGAAGGCGCGTATACCGCGGCTGTGGCACAGGTGCCCACGGTCGGGTTCGGCCCAGGTGATCCTGAGCTACCGCATCGGCCCAACGAGTATGTTGAGATCGCGCAGATCTTTGCGGCAGCCAGTGCCTACGCAGCATTAGCTGACAGTCTGGTGGGCGGGCGGTGAGCAGTGCTCTGACTGTGTCGCCAGACATCGCTTCAGCGCTGGCTGGTGGGGTGCCTGTGGTGGCGCTCGAATCTGCGCTGATCACGCATGGCTTTGCGTATCCTGCGAATGCGGCTATTACGCGGAAGATGGTGACCTCAATTCGCGAGGCGGGCGCAATCCCGGCCGTGGTCGGCGTGTGGAACGGGACGCCGTGGGTGGGATTGGATGACGGCCAAGTGGCGACGCTGGCTTCGGACAAGACAGCCGCCAAGGTCAGCGTCCGTGATCTGGGGCTGAGCGCGGCTCGCGGCGGGCATGGTGGCACGACGGTCGCTGCTACGGCAACGTTGGCCCACATGGCTGGCATCCAGGTCTTTGCCACCGGTGGAATCGGCGGCGTCCATCGGGGGCACCCTCAGGATGTCTCAGCAGATCTGCCGGTGTTGGCCCACACGGCGATCGTGGTTGTGTGTGCTGGGGCGAAGTCAATCCTGGATTTGCGGCGCACGATGGAGTATCTGGAGACGTGGGGCGTCCCGGTGGTGGGTTGGGGGACCGACGAGTTTCCGGCATTCTACAGCCGCTGCTCTGGACTGCCGGTGGATGTGCGCGTCGACTCTGCTGCCGGTGTTGCCGAGATTGTACGCGTGCAGCGGGCGCTGGAGCTGCAGCAGTCGGTGTTGGTAGCTGCCCCGGTTCCGGTCGGGGATGAAGTGCCGGCCGACGAAGTGGAGCCGCTGATCGAGCAAGCTGTCGCTGAAGCAGAGGCTGCCGAGGTGACGGGTAAAGCCCTGACGCCATATATCCTGGCACGGATGGTCTCTCTGAGCGCTGAACGAACGCTGCACGCCAATAAGAGCCTCCTGATCCATAACGCTCAGGTGGCGGCCCAGATTGCCGTGGCCATCGCCCGCACGCCCTAGCCTCCGGCCTCCCTCGTTGATGGCTTGAGAGGCGGCCCGATTGGCCAACGTCACGATGGGTTCCCGTGGCCTCGCCGTTAGGGGCGTGCCTGCTTCTGTGACGGGCGCGTGCTCTGGATTACTTCCGTGGTCCGCCGCACGCTGGCCTCTGGCATCCAGTTCCGGTGAGTATGGCCCCCGCTGGCCTCAGCGCCGTCGTAGTGCCTCTCCCCAGGGTCCATCACAGCCCGGTGCCCGGATTCCCTGACTTCCCAGGTCCTCGTGATATCGGACGGCTGCTGGACGAAGCAGTGCGCACCGGCCTATCCCTCATTTGGCATCGCGGACCTCTTGGTGCGACTGCATCGTCGGTGAGGGTGCCGGGCTTAGGGCCGCGATGTGGTGACCGCTCAGGAAGAGATCACAGGCGCGGCGCGGCGCCGGGGCAGCAATGAATCCTGGCCGCCCAGTGGACGCGGGGTGCGGAACCGGGCGTTGCTCTCACTCACCTGTAAGCTGCGACGACCGCAGTTTGGCACGGGTCGATGCAACTTGGCTGCCGCATGCACGCCAACCTAGGAGAACTGCCCGGTCAGAATGCGCTGCTAGACCCACAGGCTGCAGGTCGCCAGTACTGGGAGGCGCCCTGGATGTCTGGGTCCTGTCACTCGCTGAAAAGATCTGTGCTCAGGTACCGTTCGCCCGTGTCGGGCAGTACTGTCACCACTGTCTTGCCGGCTCCCAGACGTCGTGCGATTCTCAATGCGGCTACGGTTGCTGCTCCGGACGAGATGCCGACGAGAAGACCTTCTTCGCGAGCCAGACGACGGGCCATATCATATGCGTCGCTGCTGCTGACTTGGAGTACCTCATCTACGACACTGATGTCCAGGACATCGGGCTTGAAGCCGGCTCCGATCCCCTGAATCTTATGTTTGCCCTTCTCCCCTCCGGACAGGACGGGAGATTCAGCTGGCTCGACTGCGACGATCCAAGTATGCGGTGCTGCGTCTCGCAGGAACCGCCCGGCGCCGGTGATCGTGCCGCCGGTCCCTATGCCAGCCACGAATGCGTCGATGTTGGGAACCTGTGCCAAGATCTCAGGCCCCGTTGTCTCGTAGTGGATCGCCGGGTTCGCGGGATTCCCGAACTGGTTGGGCATCAAGGCGCCGGGGTTGTCGGCGACGATCTCTTCTGCCTTGGCGATGGCTCCCTTCATACCTTTGTCACCAGGCGTCAGGGCTACGTCTGCGCCATAGGCTCTGAACAGCATACGGCGTTCCACACTCAAGCTGTCCGGCATCACCAAGATCAGACGGTAGCCCTTGTAAGCAGCAACCATGGCCAGCCCGATTCCGGTATTCCCGCTGGTGGGTTCGACTATGAGCCCGCCAGGAGCCAACCTCCCCTCGAGCTCCGCAGCCTGGATCATCGCCAGTCCAATGCGCTCCTTGACACTGCCCCCAGGATTCTGTCTCTCCAGCTTGGCCCAAACAACCGCCAACTCCGGTGCTGCCAGCTTTGATAGGCGAACCACCGGTGTACGCCCGATGAGATCAAGGACATTGTCTGCCACAACACCGTGGTATGTCTGTGTATCTAGGCCCATTCCCTGACTCCTGGCTCAACGACTACATCCCCTGACTCGGCATCATGCTCACTGCTCTTCTGTGCCAAGGCCTCGATCTGGGCTTCCATTACACTGATCCGATCCTGCATCTGCTGGAGCGTCTCATCGAACACATCCGGGAGTTCCTCGTGGTGCAGATCTGGCATGCGCCGACACATCAGGCCGTTGACTTTCACAACTCTGCCGGGAACGCCGACGACGGTCGCATAGGCCGGAACCGGCCTGACAACGACTGCTCCAGACCCGATCCTGCTGTTGTCGCCAATCTCGATGGGGCCCAGAACAACGGCGTTGGATCCCACGATCACGCCGTTCCCCAGCGTAGGATGCCGCTTGGTGCGCTCAAGCGACACGCCCC
>CBFCZM010000280.1:0-4327 GCA_965602565.1 uncultured Anaerolineae bacterium | reverse complement strand
GATTGGGGTAGAGCTGGAAGGTCCAGGTCCCATTCAACGATGCCACATCCGCGGCCTTCGGATCGCCCGCCAGGGCGGTGTCAACATCCTCATAGGGCACCAACGACCCGTGCCGTGGCAGGCGGTTGCGTGCGATGACAGCAGGATCATCCCAGTCTTTGTGAGTCGGCTGGTTCACAGTCTCCTCCCTATGCATCCTGATCGAAGTTCTCAAGCAGCTCCAACATCACGCCCAGTTGGGGTTCGCTATCCACATAAGTGTACATGCCACCGGTGTACTGCCCCTGCTGAATCGTCGGAATACCGTTCTGGTCGAGGAAATCTGTCACCCCATCGGTCCCTTCTATCTGGAAAGCGATATGGTGAACGCCCGCGCCCTTCTCATCCAGCACGTCTTGCCAGACGCTGTCCCCGGCCACCGGCTCGATCAATTCCAGGTCAACCTGGCCCAGATGGAAGAAGGCCAACTTCGCCTGCGCATTCGTCGGCACGCCCCGATAGATCGCGTGCGCGCTCGTCGGGTCCGTGAGCATCACATCCGGCTTCGGCAGCCCAAAGATCCTGCTGTAGGCCTCAATCGCCTTATCCATGTCCTTCACCACCACCGCGATCTGCGTCACAATGTGCGTACCCATTCCGCTTTCGGTCATCTCGTCTACTCCCTGTGTGTTTGTCTGTGTATGTGGCCGGGGTAAGGCACCAACGAGCCTGATCTTTTGTTGACCTATCCCCTGTCACTCTGCGTAATACTGCCCTTCACGCTCCAGCACATCCAGAATCAGCTCATAGCGCTCAAGCCGCATCCCGGTGTAGACGCAGTTGCTCGTGGAGAAGATGTAGCGCCCGCCGGGCATGCCGTTCTGCAGCGCATAGCGCGCCGACGCCACGACCTCCTCGTCCGTCCCCGTGTCCATCAAGCCGCAGTTGACATTGCCGATGAGCGTGATGCGATCCCCGCAGATACGCTTCACCTCAGCAATATCCACCCCGCCCTGCGGATCGAGCGAATGGAATGCGTGCGGGTTCGTCTCGAGCAACTGGTCCAGGATCGGCATGATGTTGCCGTCCGTGTGCTTGATCGTATGGAAGCCCAGATCACGATAGCCCTTGGTCAGACGTGCCAGATAGGGTGTGATAAACTCGGCGAACTGGTTGGGTCGCAGGAAGGGGCCGGTATTGAAGCAGTAGTCCGAACACAGCGCGAAACCGTCCAGCCCGCCGTGCTTGGCGATACGTTCGGCCCGCGCCAGCGCGCCATCCACCATACCCGCGGCCTGCTCCTTCAGTCCGCCGGGGTCATCTACGGTGCGATAGGAGAACTTCGCCATCCCCTCGCCATCAGGAATGCCGAACGTGGCATCACCGTGAATCATCAGGAAGTAGCGGTCGCCCGTCTTCTCGCGCACCAGATCGACTATGCGCAGGATCTCTTCCTCGCTGCCCGGGTTTGGATGCAAGAAGATGGCGTCGTGACCATACCGCTCCGCCGTGCCGATGAAAAGATCGGCCATATCCTCGCGGTGCAGCCGCTTCTCCAGCTCGGACATCTGCCCCCACTGAGAGTAACTGCGATGGCTCGGGTGAACCTTGCCGAAGGCCTCCATCGTGAGGAAGAAGACCAGCTCGAAGTGGGGAACCCGTCCGACAATCGGGCGCCCGTCCAAGGCAGCGGCGAACCGCTCCCGCGGCGTCCCACCCACCAACGGGGCTTGATCCCCCTGACTCGACACGCTAGGCCTCACCACTCAGGATAGCCTCGATGGCCTGGAGCTCTTCGTCGCTTAGCGACAGGTTGTCCGCCGCAGCGACGCAATCCTCGATCTGGCTGATTCGGCTCGCACCGATCAGAACCGAGGTCACGGTCGGATGGCGCAGAACCCAGACCAACGCCAATTGGGCCATCGTCTGACCGCGTGCCTCCGCAATGACATTCAGCTTGTGCACCTTGGCCAGTTTGTCATCAGTGACGTGCGACGGGCGCAGGAAGCCGTGGGCTTTCGACGCCCTGGACCCCTCGGGGATATCCCCGCCGAGATACCTGTTCGTCAGCAACCCCTGCGCCAGCGGCGAGAAGCAGATCGCGCCGATGCCCTTCTCCCCAAGCACGTCCAGCAACCCATCCTCGACCCAGCGATTGAACATGCTGCAAGATGCCTGGTGAATCAGACACGGTGTCCCGAGATCGTCGAGGATCTCAGCCACCCGGCGCGTCTGCTCCGGACTGTAGTTGGAGATGCCCGCGTACAGCGCACGCCCACTGCGCACGATGAAGTCGAGCGCCCCCATGGTCTCCTCAAAGGGCGTGTCGGGATCAGGACGGTGGCTGTAGTAGATATCAACATAGTCCAACCCCATGCGCTTGAGACTCTGGTCCAGGCTCGCAACCATATACTTGCGGGAGCCCCACTCACCGTAGGGACCGGGCCACATACTGTAGCCTGCCTTGGACGAAATGAGCAGCTCATCGCGGTAGGGCGCCAGATCCTGCGTCATCACCCGGCCCAGCGTCGTCTCGGCAGAACCGGCCGGGGGACCGTAGTTGTTCGCCAGGTCAAAATGCGTGATCCCCAGGTCAAAGGCCCGCCGCAGCATCGCGCGCGAGTTTTCATAGACATCGACACCGGCGAAATTGTGCCATAGCCCCAGCGACACCGCCGGGAGTCTGATCCCACTGCGACCACAGCGGTTGTAGACAGCCTCATCGTAACGTTGATCCGAAGCTATATACATATCTCTCCTATCCCAATCTGACTAGACTGCTTTCAGTAGTTTCTCAACTTCGGGAATACGGATCCCCGATATCTCCTGCAACCGCGCGTAGACGCGGGTCATCGCCGGCAGCATCTTCAGCATCATCTGCTCCGAGCCCGCACGCATCCCCATCACCTCGGCGCCAAGCGACAACGATATCATCACGCTGGCCAATCGCTTCACACACGCGAAAACCTCGAAGATCTCGATGTGCTGAACCACCTCCCCGGTCAGCGCCTCATACATGCTCAGGATCCGCTCTCGGACGTTGCCACCTTCCTGCCCGCCCACCAGCGTCATTGTCCATGCCAGATCGAAGCGTGGGTCGGAGATCTGATACTGTGACCAGTCGATGACGACGGCCGAGCCATCGTCGCAGAGCAGGATGTTCTCCGGGTGAAAGTCCCAGTGGATCGGAGCGGGACGATGGCACGGCACCAGATCCCGCCGAGCTTCCAGCCAGTCCATGACGGGACCGTATGTGGTCACGCCCAGTTGCGCAGACCGCCCTCGATAGGACGCGACCTCGGCATCGACAAAGTGATAGGGATTCGACAGGAACGGCGGGTTTGTATCATCGACCAGGTAATGCCACTCAAGTTGGTGCAGCTGCACAAACAGCCGCAGAAAGAGCGCAAACAGCGTCCGCTGCTGTTCCTCGGGGCCTTGGAACGTCTTGCGCCACATCCCCTGGCCAGCAATGCGCTCCATAATGATGCACGGTCGCCCCGCCGGCGAATCTTCGAGCGCCAGGGCAAGGGTTTTGGGGACCGGATACCCCACGCTATGCAAACGCCGGAGAGCATCAAACTCCAATGCCGACTTCTCCCGGGCATGCTGCCCCTGATAGACGCGCAGCACCAGTGGCAGCGGCCTGGTGACGTCTTGGACTGTCAGATCGAAAGCGTAGACATCGGTCTCCCAACCCGAGGTGATCCCCTTCAGGTCGACAACCTCTGCCTTGCCGTATTCAGGCAATGCCGTACGAATACACCGTTGAAGACGAGCCTCTGTTGGGATATTCAGCTCTTGGTTCACCGTATCGCACCTCCCAGATATCTCTTCAGGAACTCAACGACCGCAGGATAGGCGACTTGCTTGTTCCTCAGTTTCACCAGACCGTGGCCCTCGTCATCGAAGATCAAGAGCGTGACCGGGACGTCACGCGCCTGCAGTGCGGCAACCAGGCGTTGCGCTTCGCTGACCGGCACGCGAGGGTCGTTCCGCCCGTGGATGACCATCAATGGCGCAGTGATCCGATCAATGTGATTGATCGGCGCGATGGACTCCAGGAACTCCCGATCCCGCGCCAGGCTGCCGTATTCGGCCTCCAGGTGAGCACGGCGATAGTCGCTCGTGTTCTCCAGGAACGTCGCCAGATTGCTGATGCCGACAATGTCCACTCCGGCAGCCCAGAGCTCCGGATACGTGGTCACTGCAGAGAGCACCATGAAGCCGCCGTAGCTGCCGCCGTACACCGCCAGCCGCTCGCCGTCGATCTCGGGTTGTGCCTGCAGCCAACGCGCTGCACATGCGAGATCGGCCACGGAGTCCATGCGCTTTTCCACATCGTCCA
>CBFCZM010000279.1:0-4358 GCA_965602565.1 uncultured Anaerolineae bacterium | reverse complement strand
TCCGTTGCCCCCCGCCCTGGAAGACGGCTTCTCATACCGGCGGCCAGAGGGTTGGGGGTGACAGCTCAACAACCATGAGTGTCACCCATAGGCCAGGCTCCCCTTCGACAACACGTCGTCGCGCCAAGTCCGTCTGACGAGACCGCAGGTTTCGCGAGCCCTGCGGGGTCCGCGACAGCATCCTCGTTTGCTTGTGGTGTGCGTAAGCGATCGAGGGATCTATTCCCGGTCGTCCCGGCGGAACACCTGTCGCCACGTGACATTCGACTCCAGGTTGGGGTCAAATGCAGTATCGTCACTTATGATGTAGTCTCCCAGTGTGTTGGTCCATGCCTGCTCGTAGCCGCCGGGAAGCTCCACAGATCTGTCGTTGGCGGTGTCGTAGTAGGTATCCACCCCGCGGATGGCCTCGCTGTATCTCTCCGCCGAGCGGTCCATGACGTCCTGCCGATTCTGCCAGCTCTGCATCTGCATATCGCTCATCTCTGAGAACTGTTGCCCGATACGGCGGGCCGTGTCGCCGATTTGGTTGATATGCTGGATCTGTCTCTGCACCATCATCTGGCTGATCCGTTGCACGGCTGTCAGCCACTGGGGATTGAGCTCCATCGATTCTGCGATAGCTTGCAGCACCGGCTCGTAGGTTGACCACTGTTCCTGCGTGGTGCGGTAGCCGGCGGCATAGACGATGTCCCAATAGGTGGTGTCGATCGCCATCCAGCCTGCGGGAACCTGCATGCGGATATACTCGACAACTGCGCGGAGCTCTTCTTCGAGTTGCTGCCCCCCCGCTGCGTAGCGTATGCGCATCCTGATGCCTTCGCGCCGGAGCTGGGCGTTGGGTACGGCGACGTTGGCATCGTGGATGCGCTCAGCCCAATCAGGATCCGACTCTGCAGCCACAACCTCCGGGGTCGATATGTTGCGGTTGCGTGGCAGGAGGTAACGGGTGATCGCTTCGTTTGGCTCAACCGGCATCTGGACCTCACTGCCGAAGTAGAGCATACCGGGCATCGGTCCCATGGGGGCATTGGACATCCAGACGAAATACTGCGCGGGAAAGATCTCGAAGGCCGTGACACCGTCGGGCCCGTCTCCCCGGAGGGCTATCTGCACCGGCGCGCCCGGACGGTTGGGTACCCACGTGACCCCCCCGCTGACCTGCCAATCCTTCGGCACCTCCAGGCGCAACGCCGGCAGCCCTGTGTTGCTATCCTGACAGATGTGACCAACGGACTGCGTGTCACGGGTTCTTTCTCCAACGCCTGTCGATTGGGTTTGGCTGCGACGGCGAAGGGTCAATCGTGTGCCACAATACGCACACTCAATCTCGTCTGTGCCTGCCGGTAAGTCCGCCCCGCACTGGGGGCACTTCAGTTTGATGTAGTCGTTCTCAGCCAAACTTGACCTCCTGTTCGGTGGGGCCGATGTACGCAGTGGATTCCGGCCCGGATGCGACTGGCCAGCTTCACAATACCGTTCGATCGGCGATGGGCTGTTGTCTCTGCCTTGATTGTAGCAAAAGGAAGCGCTCCCGTAAAGCTGCTGTATGACAGTGGTGTGACACGTGCGGGATACAGTAGGCATATTCGCTATTGACCCTCGCGCGCACTATGGTATCATGGCCGGTGGATTCTTATCGAGAGAGGTGGAGGGACCGGCCCTGTGAAACCTCGGCAACCCGGGCACGCGCGTGGGAACACGCATACGTCCATGGTGCCAACTCCGGCAGAACCGTAGCGGGTCTGGGTTCTGCAAGATGAGAGCAAAGCTATGACGCTAAGCGCCTCTTCTTATCCGCTGAAGGGGTGCTTTTTCTGTACCTCTCAGGCCTCTCTTGATCCGAACTTGGGGCACCGTTATATGAGTCGTTGGATTGTGCAGAGAGGAGCCACTATGACTGAGGGGACAAACACGCGGGCCGTGCACGCAGGTGAGGTGCGGCGCAAGCCCTATGGTGCGATCACGACGCCGATCGCCCAGACATCCACTTACACGTTCGAGAATACTGCCGCAGTGCTCGCTTTTGTGGAGCGCAAGGCTGAGCGGACGGCGGAACGTGAAACCGGGGGCGATCTGTCCCTGCGGGATGAGTACGGGCGCTACAGCAATCCGACGCAGACGGCTGCTGAGGGGAAACTGGCTGCACTGGAAGGCGCGGAGGGGGCCGTGCTCTTCGCAACGGGCATGTCTGCCATCACGACGACGATGCTTGCGCTGCTTTCTGCCGGCGATCACGCGATTGTGGTACGTGATTCCTATCGCCGCACGCGCGAGTTCGCTGCATCGTTTCTGCCCCGCTATGGTGTTGAGACGACACTGGTGCCGATCGGTGATCTCGACGCCCTGGCCAGCGCCATTCAGATGAACACCCGCCTGATCTTCTGTGAGACGCCAACTAACCCCTATCTGCGGATCATGGATCTGACTGCAGTCGCCGAGATGGTCGCCCTGCGTGCTTCTGAGCAGGCAGGCAAGATCATCACGATGGTGGACAGTACGTTCGCCACTCCGATCAATATGCAGCCGCTGGAGTTGGGCATCGATCTCGCGGTTCACAGCGCGACAAAGTATCTGGGCGGACATAATGATCTGTTGGCCGGTGTGGTGATGGGACGGCACAGCTTGATCACGACGATTCAGGAGGCCCGTGGCCTTCTCGGTGGCATCGGTGGCCCCAATGACGCCTACCTTCTGATCCGGGGACTCAAGACGCTGCCGCTGCGGGTGAAGTATCAGAACGAGAGCGCCATGCGCGTTGCCCACTTCCTGGAGACGCACCCCAAGGTCTCCCGCGTTCACTATCCCGGATTGCCCAGCCACCCCGACTATGAAATCGCTCAGCGCCAGATGACCGGTTTCGGCGGCGTGGTCAGCTTTGAGGTGGCCGGCGACAAAGCCGGGACCTCGCGGTTCGTGGACGGGCTGCGGATTCCGTACATCGGGCCTACGCTGGGCGGCGTGGAGAGCATCGTGCAACAGCAGGCGTTGTTCATCTCCGTCAAGGAGGAGGAACGGCGTGCTGCGGGGATCAGCGACAGCCTGGTGCGTTATGCGGTGGGGATTGAGGACACCGGTGATCTGATCGCGGATCTGGATCAGGCGCTTGCCGCGGTATAGGCGGGGATCGACTATGACGATTGTGCACAAGTTTGGGGGAACGTCGGTAGGCAGCGCCGAGCGCATTAGCGCGGTGGCCGAGATCGTGATGCACCACGACAGCCGCACCGCCGGGACGCCCCTGAACGGCACAGTGGTGGTGCTCTCCGCGATGAGCGGGGTGACCAACCAACTCCTGGCCGGTGCATGGGCCGCGGTCGAGGGCCGCGACCAAGACTACTGTGAGGTCCAGGCCGCCTTGCTGGCGCGCCATCTGGCGGCGGTACGGGTCCTGCTCCCCAGCTGCACGGCTCGGTCCGAACTGGGGGACTGGATCGAGGATCGGCTGCACGAACTGGAGCGCCTCTACCGCAGCATCGCTGTCCTCGGCGAGCTGACCGCCCGGGGCCGAGACCACGTGGTTGCCTTCGGCGAGCAGCTATCGGTACAGATCATGGCGGCTGTCTTGTGTGAACGGGGCGTGCGCGCAGAGGCGCTGGCGGCCACCGACTTGATAGTCACAGATGACCACTTCGGAGCGGCGGTGCCTCTGAAGGATGCGACGCGGGCGCGCCTACGGCAACGGCTGACGCCGTTGCTCGACCGGGGCGTGCTGCCGGTCGTCACAGGGTATATCGCGGCGACGGAGGCGGGCGTGACAACTACGCTGGGTCGCGGCGGCAGCGACTATACCGCCGCCATCATCGGGGCGGGTCTGGACGCCGATGAGGTCTGGATCTGGAGCGATGTCGATGGCATCCTCACGGCCGATCCCAACCTGGTCCCGGCTGCGCGAACCTTGCGCGAACTCTCGTATGTTGAGGCTTCGGATCTCGCTTACTATGGCGCCGATGTCCTGCACCCCAAGACCATCCGGCCGGTGATTGAGAGCGAGATCCCGCTGCGTATCATGAACAGCTTCAACCCCTCCGACGCCGGCACACTGATCGTGGAGACGCCGGGGGCGGATCGTGAGCGTCTGCCCGCAATCATCTCGACGCGCGGATTGAGTCTGATCGCCATCGGCAGCCTGGACGATTCCTGGTCCTTGAGCGCCGTGGCACGCGCGCTGCAGGCGCTGAGCGATGATGGCGTGGATGTGCTGATGTTCTCGCAGTCCTTCTCCGAACACAACCTGAATCTCATTGTTCGCCGACTGGGTCAATCCCGCTGTCTCAAGACGCTGCAGGCGACGTTTGCGGCCGAGCTGGATCGCGGCATCGTCACGCTGGGTACCAGGGAACAGGTGGCGACGGTCT
>CBFCZM010000278.1:0-4366 GCA_965602565.1 uncultured Anaerolineae bacterium | reverse complement strand
AGCCTCGCCGGCGAGTCCGGCAGCTGGAATTGGGGCAGGATCTACCGCAGACTACAGCGGATGGAGATGCGCGGCGAGATCCGCCGCGGCTACTTCGTCCGGGGTCTTCCGGGCGTGCAGTTTGCGCTGCCCGATGTGGTTGAGCGGCTGAGAGCGCTCCGGGACAGCACCCAAGCGGATGACCACGTCGTGGTGATGAATGCCTGCGACCCGGCCAATCTCTACGGCCCCACCCAGGAGGATGGCCCGCTGAACGCCTCGGGGGAGCCGCTGGCCTTCTCCCGCGTCCCTTCGACCTGGCTCGTGCTGCACCGCGGGATGCCGGTGCTGGTCGCCGGCACTACCGGGCACGATCTGACCACCGTGCAGGGCGCGGACGAAGCCCTTATCCGGCAGGCCATGCGGGCTCTGCTCGATCACCTGGCAGCGTTCGAGCGCCGCATCACTGTGGAGACGTGGAGCGGCGAACCTGTGGCGGAGACCGTCGTTGCCCCTATCCTCGAGACGCTGGGCTTCCGCCGCAGCTATCCGGCTATGATATGGGAAAGGAGACTCTAGCGTGGTGAACCGTCGCATCGCGTCGCCCAAAACCCGGGGCAAGCGGCGGTACCGCACGGCCCGAGTATGCCTGTGGGCAGTGTTGATTGTGCTAGTGGGATGCGTCAGACCCTCTGTGCAGTTGGGACAGCACCCCTACACCTTCGAGCAAGACAATCTCCGAATCAACTACCTTCTCTCGCTGCCGGAAGATTACGGCAAGAACCCACTCAGGAAGTGGCCCTTGATCGTCTTCCTACACGGCTCCGGAGAGCGAGGGAGCACCCTGGAGGAGCTGGACCTTCTGAAAGTACACGGTCCACCCAGAGTCGTCGCCGAGAGACCGGACCTTGATGCCTTGACCGCTCGCTTCATCGTGCTCTCGCCGCAGTGCTACAGCTGGCACTGGTCCACGAAGTTCGATGCTATGGACGCCCTCCTGGACGACGTCCAGGAGGCGTACGCTGTGCATCCCAAGCGTATCTATCTGACCGGCATCAGCATGGGTGGGTTCGGCACATGGCAGTATGCGCTGCGAGATCCGGACCGATTTGCTGCGCTGGCACCGTTCGCGGGCGGGTGGGACTACGTCATGGAGCCGACCTATGTCGGGTACGGGCAAGCGGGGGTCTCGATTGTCCTCGATACATCGCCACCCGACAACCTATGCGACCTCAAGGAAGTCCCAACCTGGGTCTTCCACGGTGCGCAGGACGCCGGTATCCCCGCCAGGGAAACAGCAGAAATCCTCGTCAATGGCCTGCAGGCGTGCGGAGGCAATGTGCGCTATACCCTCTATCCCGATAAGGGACATGATGTCTGGACGGATGCATATGCTGACCGCGTGCTGTACGACTGGTTTCTGGAGCAGCGCGGTCCGGGCAACTGACACCGCTCTGATCGAGAGATTGCAGAGGGGCAGAGCCGGCTCCAGGCGGCGCTACGGCTGCCGCCTTCTGTACGGACATCACCTACTGCCCACACCGCGGGGTGAATCGTCGCCCCACACCAGCTCCAGCCGATCCCGATCCGGTAACTCCGGGAATGGCGCGGTTGGCAGCGTCTGCTGCCAGTAAGCCGCCTAGCTCATACCGTGCTCTCCGGGGTAGGTGCGCCCCTCGCTGCGCCAGCCTAGAGCCTGGATCGTCACCCGTAGGTCATTCTCGAAGCAGATCGGGTCCATCACGTGCCGGCGGCACGTCGCGTGGCGATGCTGGGATCTGCAGGTGCCGTCGGGCCGCAGGACCTGGTGCATCCCCGGAAACGGCGTCGAGTACTCAACATGCTTCCCGTCAACGTCCCAGTTGTACGAGCGACTGCCATCGGCCAGCGTGCAAGTCTCACCCGACCGGATGCCCGGCATCTACATTGCAGAACCAGGCAGGACAGAAGCTACAAAGCCCAACTCCTTCTTGATACCGCTCACATCATAGACCGCGTCATAGGCCTGGTCAGGCTCATCGTAATAGCTCACATCCACGCTGTCGCCCCACCACCCCCGCAATACGTCGGCCACGGGATCGGCAACCCAGGCTTGGGGCGCCGTGGCATTGAGGATGCGCACTCCCGGCTTATGGGGCGCCTCTACCGCCAACGTGAACGCGCGGACCGCATCGGTCAGGGCCATCATCGTGATGCTCCCCAGCGCCCACTGCCCCAGCGGGCTCACACGGCGTGGCTCGGGCAGGGCATTGTCATCTGCGATGGAGGCCAGCCGCAGGTTGATCACATCGATGTCATCATTCTGGCGCCAATAGTACTTGGTGATCTCCTCCATCAGATACTTCGAGACGCCGTACCCATCGCGGTCCAGACAGGGGTGCTCGTCGGGGATGGGGAGGGCCAGGGGCCGGAACCTGGTGCTCTGCATACCGACGACAGCGATGGAGCTGGCCATGACGAACTTCCGGCAGCCGCGATCCATCAGGTAGCGCATCAGAGAGCGCGTGCCCTCAACGTTGATCAGGATCCCATCGCGCTCCAGGCAGCCACCGGTCACGGCTGCCAGATGCACGACGACGTCGATGTCGTGTGCATTGAGCCCGCGCAGATCCTCAAACTCACCAAATACGCCGCGCACCCAGGGCGTGCCCACACCCGGATTGCGGCGGCTCATGCAGATCACATTGTGCGTCTCGGCCATCGATTTGGCCAATGCCTTGCCGATGAGGCCGCTTGCGCCCGTAATCAGTGTCGTGCTCATGAGGTCTGCTCCCAATCGATCACCATCCCCAGGACACTCAGATCCCCAGTATTGATACGCTCATACATCGCCGGCGCCTCGGCGTAACTCACGCGGTGGGAGATCGTCTTCTCCCAATCCAACGCACCCATCGCGATATTCTTCAAGACGGCGCGGCGGCAGGGCTGCAGCCCGTCATCGCACGGGAAGAACATCTGTACGCGCTTGCCATGGGGCACCAGGAAATGGAACGAGACAGGATCAGCCCCATAGTTCCCCTGCCACACGAACTTGCCCTGGGTCCGGCAGAGCGGGATCGCCTGATCGATGCACGCGGGAATGCCCGTGCTCTCGAAGACAACGTCGGCGCCCTCAGGCACGAGCCGGCGAACCGCCGCGCCCACATCCTCGATCGACCCATCGATCACGTGGTCGGCGCCCATCGCCCTGGCTACGGCCAGCCGCCCGGCATCGAGATCCGCCGCGATGACCTCGCAGCCACGGTGCGCGCAGGCCGCCACCACACCCAGCCCGATCAGCCCGGTGCCGAAAACCACCACCGACTGACCCATGCGCGGATTGGCCAGGTCCACGCCATACAGCGCCACCGCAGGCATCACGAACATGCTCGCGACATCCCTCGGCACGCCGGCAGGCAGCTGCTCAACGCCGTGGCTCGTGCGCGCCTTCGCCACGATGTGCGAGGCGTGCGAACCAGACACGCAGCTCACCTTGGTGCCGCCCGCCAACGTCATCACGTTGGTGTTGTTTCCGCGCGTGTAGACTCTGTCGCCCAGCTGCAGGTCATCGACATCGGCCCCGACGGCCTCAATCATCCCGGTCGCCATATAGCCGGTGCACAGGGGATAGGGCCCCCACGAGATCTTGTTGCGAATAAGCGCGAACTCCGTGCCGATACTCACGCCGGAGTAGGCTGTGCGGATCAGGACTTCATCAGGTCCCAGGTCCTTGAGGGTGATATCTCGTATGGAAAAGCTCTGTTGCTCATCGCATATCAGTGCTTCCGCATGCATACACAGCTCCTTTCTTGGCAGCCTCTCGTTGCAGGACAGTCCTTCACTCAGTCCGCGGAGTCCCCGGCCCTCTGGAGGCCTGCGTCCCGATCACGATGCACTAACTCCCGTTCCGCACCACCAATGGAAGATAAACTTGCCAATGATGCACGAAGACCGCCACAGCATCGTCGTCGTAGCCGGCTACATAGATGTGACCGCCCGTAGGGCTGACGGCGATGCCGTTCGCAGCGTTCAGGCCGTCGATCCCCGGATCAGTATCTTTGATGGACGTGACGTACGTGAGATCACCAGAAGTCACGTCGCGACTGAACACAGCCAGGGCATCATCGTACTGGCTGGCGACATAGACATAGGTCCCGCCGGGATTCATCGTGATCGCCCGGGCACCGTTCAGGCCGTCGACCCCAGAATCGGTGTCTCTGACGCAGGAATCATATAGGAGATAGCCAGACGTCGTAGACCGATCGAGCACCGAGATGGCATCGTCATTTCGACTGGCGACGTAGAGACGTCTGCCGTCGGGGCTGATGGCAACGCTGTTGGCACCATCCAGCCCATCAACGCCACCAACGCCGTCCTTGATGACGGATCGAAATAGCAGTCCCGCGGG
>CBFCZM010000277.1:0-4373 GCA_965602565.1 uncultured Anaerolineae bacterium | reverse complement strand
CCCACGGCGGTGCCCACCACAGGATCAGGAACGCCAGACCATAGGGGATGGCGAAGATCAGCAGGAAGGGACGGCGCCGGCCCCAACGCGTCCGCAATTTATCGCTGAGCACGCCGACCAGCGGATCATTGACAGCATCCCAGATCACGCCGACAAAAGCGCCGAAAGAGGCCAGTCGTGGATCCAGCCCCACCACATCCGTCAGAAAGATGGCATAGAAGATCTGGCGCAGCGTGTTGAAGGCTGCCATGCCCCAATCCCCGGTGCCGTAGATGATCTTGGTTACGAGGGGTACGCGATCGTCCTGTTCTGTCATGTTTTGGCTCCCGAGCAACAGCTGAGAACTGCTAGACCTGCAAACGGAAGACGCGGTGGCGCTTGTGCCAGTGCACGCCCAGCATATTCGCATCGCCCAGGCTCTTGAGGTTGGACTCCATCACCTGAAGGAATTCGCAGTAGTTGGCGTCCCGGCTTCGGATGGTATCGTGGAGCTCGGTATAGAGCAGTGCATTTGCGCCCAGCCCTTGATACTGCGGCAGCAATCCCACCCCATTGGCAAGGAGACGATCCGTCGTCCGCAGCGAGATCAGGACCCGGGCCCAACCGAAGGGGAACAACCGCCCCCGGACCTTCCTGAGTGCCTCGGCAATGTCAGGGAAGACGAAGGCAAAGCCGGCGATCTCATCCCCCTTCATGACGACTTTCAGAAGGCGGGGATCCGAGACCAGGAGCAGTTGCCGCCCAATCATCTGGATCTCGGCATCGCCGACGGGGTAATAGCCCCAGACCTCCGTGAAGGCCCTGTTGTTGACCTCTTGAATTCGCGGAATCCACTTTCGCAGTTCGCGCTTCGTCGTGAAGTTCTTCACCCAGAAGCCACGCCGCGCTTTGATCTGCTCGGCAAGCCGGAAGAGCCGTTCGGGTGCTTCGTCCGCGGCGGTCATAAAACCGGTGAAGTAGTCGACTTCCTTCTCGCCACCGATCTGCTCCAGGAGAGGTGCGTAATAGCTGTAGTTGTAGGGGACGCTCATCGGGGCAGGGTGGTCGAACCCTTCGATCAAAACGCCGTAGGCATCGGAGCGCACGAACCCCTTCGGCCCCTTGAGCTCCTCCAGACTGCGCCTGCCGGCCCAAGCTTTGGCCGCGGCGAACAGGTCCTCGACCACACGACCATCTTCGATGGTGTCAAAGTGATAGAAGAAAGCCACCTGGCCCTGGATGTGGTTGTTGTACCGCCGGTTGTCAAGCACAGCGATCCGGCCAACGACACTCTCACCCTCTTCGGCCAGGAAAAAGGCGGCGGCGGAGTCGTTGTAGAAGGGATGACGCCGCCGGTCCAGCGTCATCCTGACCGAAGAGACCAGGGGTGGGGTCCATCCAGGACAATCGCGGTAGAGCTCAAAGGGAAACTGAATGAACTTGCGGACGTCCTTACTGCTTCCTGTATCAATCTCGCGGATGTGCATTGGACTACTCCGTGAAGAAGCCGACAGCCAGCACGCCCGGACCCGCGTGGGCCACGACAGCCGGCGGAACGGCCAACACGTCAATCGACGTGAGGCCAAGTTGGCCGCGGAGATACTCGACAAGCGCCTGTGCCTGATCCTCCGCAGCGGCGTGCATCACGCTCAGGTGGCCCGCGTCTCCGGGCGCGATCTGCTCGACGACAAGCTGCTTGAGACGAGCAACGGCTCGCTTGTGCGTGCGCACTTTCTCAAAGGTGGCGATCGCACCCTCCCTGAGGGTCAGTACCGGCTTGACCTGGAGCACACTGCCCAGCAATGCAGCTGCTCCGCCGATGCGACCGCCCATGGCCAGATACTTCAGCGTGTCCACCATGAAATAGACGCGGCAACGGGAGCTCATCTCCCGTACACGCGCTTCAATCGTGTCGGCGCTCTCTCCCTGTTCGGCCCACTGAGTCGCGAGACGGAGCAGTGTGGCGACGGGGCTGGCGACGAGCTGCGTGTCGATAATACGCACGTCGATGTCCTCACGCACGCCGCGATCAATCGCCATCTGCAGACCGACGGTGGCCGAGCGGAAGGTGCCGCTGACGACAGCGGAGGGCACAATGCAGATGATAGACTCACCCGATGGCGCAAAGCGCTCGAAAACTTCCGTGAAGAGGTCGGGCGGTGGGGCCGCCGTCTTGGGGAGCTCCGTCGCAACCTTCAGTTTCTCCAGGAAGGTTTCGTACGTGATCTCAATACCCTCAAGATAGGACTCACCGCCGATGTTGATCACCTGGGGAATGATGGGGATATCGTGGGATTTCGCAAATGATTCCGGCAGACCAGAGGTAGTATCACCGACAATCTTCACCATAAGGGCTAGCTCCCATCTTGATGCCGCCGGGGATAAAAGGACAAAGAACCCGGTGCATCATAGACATAGACAGATCTGCTTCTGAGGTGCGGAGGAGCGTTCCGGGCGCCCGCGATCTCGTGGACGCCCGAAACGATCGCCGCGGCATCAAGATGTCTTGGTAGGCAGATACTTGGCCAGTTTTCTCGCCAGGTTGGAGAGCGGCAGACTCTGCAGCCAGATACGCCCGGGCCCTGCAATCGTCGCCAAGAACAGACCTTCACCGCTGAAGAGCACGTTCACGAAGCCCTTGACCCTCGTGATATCGTAGTTGACGGTGGGTTCGAAGAGCGCAATGTGACCGGGGTCAACCTGCATCGTCTCGCCGTCAGCCAGCGAATACTCGCGCACCTCACCGGGGATCTCCAGGAATGCGTAGCCCGGTCCCGTGATCTTCTGAAGGATGAAGCCCTCGCCACCGAAGAAGCCGGCGCCGAGGCGCTTGCGGAAGTGCATGCTGAGCTCGACCGAGCTCTCCGCACACATGAAGGCGTCTCGCTGGCAGATCATGCTCTGACCGGGCCCCAACTTGACGGGTATCACTTTGCCGGGTGCCTCGGGCGCGAAAGCGATCAAAGACTCGGCGGCATCATGGTTGGTGTACGTCGTCATGAACAGCGATTCCCCTGCGAGCTTGCGCCCGAGACCTGCCATCAGGCCGCCTTTGGTATTCGTCGTCATTTCGACATTGCCCTTCATCCAGGCCATGCCACCCGATTCAGTGTACATCGACTCGCCCTGCGAGAGATGCACATCCAGCGTCTGCATTACGGTTCCGTGGATCTCATAGCGCATATCGACACCTCCTAAAGCAGCTACAGGGTCACGACTGTGACTGGCCTAGGCCTTGAGAGCGGCTGCAATAGCCGCGATGTGCTCAGGCGTACTCCCACAGCAACCACCAAAGATCTTGACACCAGCTTCCCCGACAAACCTGCGGGCATAATCCGCCATCACATCAGGGGTCACATCGTAGACCAGGTCGCCGCCCTCAACGTGGGGTAGTCCGGCATTCGGCTTGGCCATCAATACCGCGTCCGGCACTGCCTCACGCATCTTGAGCACCGCCGTCAGCGTCTCGGTCAAGGTACGTCCACAGTTGGCCCCCATCACATCCACGCCCAACGCCTGGAGTTTTTGAGCAGCCTTCTCCGGTTTGACGCCCATCATCGTGCGGCCCTTTGTATCGAAGCTCATCGTGGCCATGACCGGCAGATCGGTGGCCTGGCGCGCACCCTCGATCGCGGCCTGGATCTCCGTCAGATCGCTCATAGTCTCGATCAGCAGCACATCGGCCCCGCCTTCGGCCAAAGCCCCGGCCTGCTCGGCAAACGCGGCGACGGCATCCTCATAGCTCAGGGTGCCCAGCGGTGCCAGCATCTCGCCGGTCGGCCCAATATCGCCGACTACCAGGGCACCATCGCCCGCAATCTCGCGCGCCAGCTGCGCAGCCGCGCGGTTGAGTTCCACCACACGACCGTCAAGGCCCTCACGCTTCAGGCGTATCGAAGTCCCGCCGAACGTGTTGGTGAGGACCATATCCGAGCCCGCATCGACGTATCCTTGATATAGCGCGCGAACGGCATCTTGGTTCTCGACGTTCCAGAGCTCGGGAGCTGAGCCCGGCGCCAATCCGGCCTTCTGCAGCTCTGTACCTGTCGCGCCGTCGGCAATCAGAACCGGGTTTTCCTTCAGGAAAGTGCTGAACTTGGACATCAGCGCTCACCTCCTCTCGCTTGTGTGGACCAAAGCCGGGCCGGATTTCCGCCCAGACAGAGTATGTAGCAATTGACTCAATGATACCACAGAAGCGGCAAAGCCAGAAAGCGGAGATTAGCATGTTCGTCGGGGGTCTGGTAGACTGCGTCGCAGTTGCGCAATGACATGATCACATGCGAGGCGTCGATATGTACACTGTTCTTTCGATGGGTAATAGCAAACTTGGGCTACGAATCCTCCTCTCAGGCCTCCTAGTTGTGTGCTGTGTCGCCTGCTCAGGTACAGGT
>CBFCZM010000276.1:0-4388 GCA_965602565.1 uncultured Anaerolineae bacterium | reverse complement strand
GGGGTTGAGTTCCTGCTCGAATCCGGTGCCAGCGGACTCAATGGCGCTCTGGCGCAAGCGTCAGCATCCCTGCTGACGCGTCAGGGACAGGGCATGCTGGCCATACCCGGAGATCTGCCGCAACTGCGTCTTTCCAGCATCCGTGAGTTGGTGCGGTTGGCGGCACCTCGCGGCGTCGTCATCGCGCCGGACCGGCGAGAGCTTGGCACGAATGCGCTGCTGGTGACGCCGCCTGATCTGATCCCCTTCTGCTTCGGCCCCGATTCCTTCCGGCAGCACCTTGCTGCCGCGGAGGCCGCCGGTGCCACGCCCATTGTGGTCCGATCGCCTGATCTCGCGATGGATGTTGATCTGCCGGATGATGTTGGTCTGATACCGGAGTACGAGCTCCTCTGTAACCCACCTGAGTAGGTCTGGCGACCTCAAGAGCTGGGGGTCGTGGGAAGCATCCCCTGCTCTGCCATCGACCCCAGACCCACACCTGTCCCCCGCTCTGTGCGAAGGACGCGCGCCTCGTTCGCCGTCCCTGTCCCCGAAATCGATCCGCGTCGTAGTTCCCTCGCTACCTGATTGACGAAACTGGTCCTCCCCGACCCATTCTGAGCCCATAACCGTAACTCTTGGTTCGCTGCCGTGTATGAATACACTGGTGACCGGGTGAAAGGAGCCCATGGAGACAAAGACGACGACGCTCTCGCGGGCTGAGAGTATCAGCA
Source organism: uncultured Anaerolineae bacterium (assembly GCA_965602565.1). GTDB lineage: Bacteria > Chloroflexota > Anaerolineae > B4-G1 > SLSP01 > PWVB01. The sequence continues at coordinate 3,672 of CBFCZM010000276.1, read as the reverse complement.
AGCTCGAGGAGCGGCGGGCAGAAGCCAGGCTGGGGGGTGGTCAAGCTCGCATCGATCGGCAGTATGCGAAGGGTAAGCGCACGGCCCGGGAGCGGATCGACGCGTTCTTGGATTCGGGGACGTTTTCCGAACTGGGGATGTTTGTGACCCATCGCGCGCAGGGGCTGGGGATGGACGCGTGGCACCCATCGGGGGATGGGGTGGTCACCGGGACCGGCAAGATCGACGGTCGCCCGGTGTGCGTCTTTGCCCAGGATTTCACCGTGCTTGGCGGATCGGTCGGCGAAGCCCACGGCCTGAAGATCGCGCATCTGATGGACTTGGCGATCAAGACGGGGGTGCCGCTGATTGGGCTCAATGACTCCGGCGGTGCGCGCATCCAGGAGGGGGTGGACGCGCTGGCGGCCTACGGCGAGATTTTCTACCGCAATGTGCAGGCTTCCGGCGTCATCCCGCAGATCTCGGTGATTCTTGGTCCGTGTGCCGGCGGCGCAGTCTACTCACCGGCAGTCACCGACTTTGTCGTGATGGTCGACCAGATGTCGTGCATGTTCGTCACCGGACCCCAGGTGATCGAGGCTGTCACGCACGAGGCGGTGGATGTTGAATCCCTGGGTGGCGCCGGCGTTCACAGTGAGACGAGCGGTGTGGCGCATTTTACGGCTCCGGACGAGGCAGCTGCATTTGCCCAGGTCCGGTGGCTGCTTTCGTTCCTCCCCTCGAACAACCTGACGCCGCCGCCCACCATGCCATCAGGCGATGATCCCCGACGACCCACGCCGGAGCTCGCATCATTGGTACCACAGCATCCTCAACGTCCCTACGATGTGCGGCTCGTGATCGAGACTCTGGCGGACGATGGAGAGTTCCTTGAGGTACAGCCCGCCTATGCGCAGAATCTGGTGGTCGGCTTTGGCCGGATGGACGGCTATCCTGTCGGCTTCGTCGCGAACCAGCCCGAGATCCTGGCCGGCGTTCTGGATATCGACACCAGTGACAAGGGCGCTCGTTTTGTCCGCTTTTGTGATGCGTTCCATATCCCTCTGGTGACCCTGATCGATACGCCTGGTTTTCTCCCGGGCGTTGATCAGGAGCACGGAGGCGTTATCCGCCACGGCGCAAAGCTGCTCTTTGCCTACGCCGAGGCCACGGTGCCGAAGGTCTCGCTGATACTGCGGAAGGCGTATGGCGGGGCCTATATTGTGATGAGTTCCAAGCATCTGCGCGGTGACGTCAACCTTGCCTGGTCCACAGCGGAGATCGCCGTGATGGGGCCTGATGGCGCGGTCAGCATCATCTTCCGCCGCGAACTGGCAGACGCCGAGGATCCGCAGAAGCGGCAGGCTGATCTGACGGATGCTTACCGTCGCGATCTGGCCAACCCCTTCGTGGCTGCGTCCCGCGGCCATCTGGATGATGTCATTCAGCCGGCAGAGAGCCGCGCACGCATTGTGGCGGCCCTGGAGATGCTGCGGGACAAACGCGAGTCCACGCCCAAGCGCAAGCACGGCAACATTCCGCTATGAGGAATCCAGCGTGATGAAAGTCCTTGTAGCCAATCGCGGTGAGATCGCAGTACGTATCCTGCGGGCGTGCCGGGATCTGGGTCTGGACAGCGTGGCCGTCTATTCGGACGTCGACCGGCAGGCGCTGCACACACGCTGCGCCGATGAAGCGCTGCTGATCGAGCCAACCGGTCGGCTTGGGTCAACCCAAGGGGTCGGTTCGGCTTCCCGGAGTTACCTTAGCATCCCGGCAATCCTGACCGCTGCACGCCGGTGTGGCGAGGATGCCGTGCATCCCGGCTATGGCTTTCTGTCCGAGAATGCTGACTTTGCCCGAGCTGTGGAGGATGCGGGCATGGTGTTTGTTGGGCCCCGGCCGGAGACTCTGGCCTGCTCGGGCGATAAGCTGGCCGCGCGCAGGATTGCGCGAGATGCCGGACTTCCGGTTCTGGCGGGTGGGGACGATTGCCTTCCCGACACACTGGCCCCTGACTGTGGTGTGGGACTGCAGTATCCGGTGTTGGTCAAGGCGACCGCCGGCGGCGGTGGTCGCGGCATTCGGCTGGTGGAACGTCCTGAGGACCTGGCCCCCATGGTGGCTCTGGCTCGCCAGGAGGCTGAGGCCGCGTTTGGGGATAGCAGCGTGTACTTGGAGCCGTTGGTGACCCAGGCGCGGCACATCGAAGTGCAGATCCTGGGTGATGGGACGGGCCGTACACTCTGCTTGGGTGAGCGCGAGTGCTCGATCCAGCGCCGGCGCCAGAAGTTGATCGAGGAGTCTCCCGCGCCGCGGCTAACAGAGTCCCAACGCACCTTCCTTTTCGACGCGGCTGCACGGTTGGGTGAAGCGCTGCGCTATCGGAGTCTGGGAACAGTGGAGTTCCTTATGTCCCCCGACGGCACGTTCCATTTCATCGAAATCAACCCACGTATCCAGGTTGAGCACCCGGTCACGGAACTGGTGACCGGCATGGATCTGGTTCAGGAGCAGCTGCATTTGGCCGCCGGACAGCTGCTGCACTACCGGCAGGATGCGATCTCGGTACACGGTGCAGCTGTTGAGGCCCGGGTGATCGCCGAGGATCCAGGGGGAGATTTCCTGCCTACGACCGGGGAGATCACGTATCTGAAGGAGCCGGGGGGACCCGGCATTCGTGTGGACAGTGCCCTCTACCAGGGCATGCAGGTGACCACGGACTACGATTCGTTGCTGGCGAAAGTCATCGCCTGGGGGGAAACGAGGTCTCGGGCCGTGCAGCGGCTGGCGCGCGCGCTGAGGGAGTTCCAGATCGGCGGCGTGGCTACCGACTTGGCGTTCTTGCAGAGGATTCTGGCCAGTGAGCCGTTCCTCGCGGGTGAGGTGACGACGACGTTCCTGGATGACTTCGATGCACAGCCGGCCGAGAAGGGGCATCGGCTGGCGCGCGATATCGCGGCGGCGGCCGCGTACCTAGCGCACCGGCGACGAGCCGGCCGCAAAGCGGCGACGGGGGCAGCAGTGGCAAGTGTATGGCGAGCGACCGCGTGGCGGGAGCAGATGTAGGACCGGCGAGGTCGCAGATCGGGAATCAAGTCGCCGGGGAAGCGCCAGGGATCACCAGAGGGAGAACACGATGACACGTTACGCCGTCTCAGTTGGAGATCGTGAGTACAACGTCGAGGTGCAGGATAGTGGGTTGTCGGTCAATGACGAGCCCATGGCTTTCGAGCTGACCTCACTGAATGACAATGGCCTACACCTGTTCCGGCGTGAAGCGCAGAGCACGGAGATGTATTTCAAGACTGTGGATGACAGTGGCTTCGAGGTGCTCGTGGATGGGCGGTGCGTGGTGGCCCGCGTCGATCCCGCACACCGCCGCTCGCGGACGCGCCGCGAGTCTGCGGCTGTCGGGAAGGTTGTTGCCCCTATGCCGGGGTTGGTCGTCGACGTGCTGGTTCAGGTGGGCCAGACAGTGGAAGAGGGACAAGCTCTGTTGGTCCAGGAGTCGATGAAGATGCAGATGCAGCTCCGGGCACCCTGTGCGGGACGTGTAGTGGAAGTCAGCATCCAGCCGGGCGATCAGGTTGGGAAGGGCGCATTTCTTGTGCGCGTTACACCAGCCCCAGAGTGCGCAGCGGCACCATAGGCCCGGCACCTGAGAGGCCGATCACGTGGATCACGACAATC
>CBFCZM010000275.1:0-4404 GCA_965602565.1 uncultured Anaerolineae bacterium | reverse complement strand
CAGTGCATCCAGTGCGTCATAGTACTGGATCCACAGCTCCATGGTCTTGGTGACCAACCGATCGATCTGCTCAGGCCGGTCGATCACGTCAAAGAGCAGCTGCTGTGTGTCGCGGACGGAGGCGATGATATCCAGATTGCCGCCCAAGTCGGTGTGTCCGACAGCGACCATGCCATCCCACCGCGCGACCGCGGCGCGAGTCAGAGCCCGCACGCGCTGCCACCAGGCGTTCTGAGTGTCGAAGTTGAGGGTGAGAGCTTCGGCCGTCTCCTCCCCGTTCGGGGTGAACCAGACTGTCTCGGAAGGGTCGGAGACGCTGTTGACGTGGCTCCCGAGAAAGCCGGCCATTATGCCCGGCCCGAAGTTCATCCACCACTGCGGAAAGGCATCTCCATAGTAGTGTGTGGTCTCGATTGCCGGCGCATAGAGGTCGACGATCTCCTCTGCGGGCGCATCAGAAGGGTGATTGGTGAGGAAACTGTAGGTCCATGGTGTCCTCGTCCAGTCTGTGGCGGTCATGTACACCAGCGGGCGCCCAAGCTCGCCATCCCACCAGGCAGCCGTGTTCCGCTCGACGCGCTCCCAGTCACTCGGTGTGAAATGTAGCTCCGCCATATGTGTCTCCTGTGGTTGGATTTCGGTTTGACTACTGCGTTGGCCCTAATGTCAACTCGTGTAAGGCGCTCCCGCTAACCGGGGACAGCTGGTATCGTAGCCGGTATTGGTCGCGCGCGGCATCCACAAAGACAGGTCGGGCCGCGGCGAGCGTCTCGTCAATCGTCTGGAGGAGCGATTCTGCAATTCTACCGTCGCTCCCATGAGGTGTGGCCTCCAACAAGGAGATGTGGGGTCGTAGCCCCTCCACATACGCCACATAGGCGACGGAGTACAGGGCTCGCCAGTCCAGGACGAGTAGTGCTCCATCCGGGATGGATTCCAGGATCGCGGTTGCCACTCTCCGGGGCTCCGCCGGATCCTCGACGGGGAAGATATAGCTTTCCCGGCTGAACGATGTCATTCCGGTGCGGAGGGCGTCTATCCGTGTGGGCAAGAAGGGCCCCAAGATGCCCGCGATGGCTCCGATGAGGAGTATGAAACCGATACTCAGGTGGAGGTGCGGCTGTTGTGGGCAAGCTTTCGACCGCCACCAAGCAACCCCACGCGCAATTCCCGCGCCGGCAGCTACAGCGATCAGCAGATGGGTCGGCAAGAAGAAGACGTACCAGTCGCCTGGATGGTAGCTGGCGACGATGATGAGGCTGGCAGAGAAGGCGCCCAGCAGAAGCCAGCCTCGTCTTCGATGAGCCTTCACTGCGAGCGGAAAGCCCGCGGCTGCACAGAGCAGTGTCAGCGGCGAGAACTCGGTGGTGAAGAGCCGCGCGCCGTATTGGCCCAGGGCATCAATCGTGGCGGCGATGCCGCCGGAGAGCATAGCATCCCGCCACTGAAGACCGGTCACGATGGCCCACAACCGCACCCCCGGACGTGCCAGTTCCTGAGCTGATAGGTCCCAGATGGATCGGGAGGGTATCAGGGTGACATTGATGAAGCTGCTTGCAGGATCACGTCGATCGATGAGTATGAAGGCAAGTACGAAGACGATGATCCCGAGCAATCCACCTGCGGCGGCTGTACCTAAGGCCTGCCAGCGGTCCCGCGGTCTGCCTGAGTGCTGCCACAGGGTGAAGACAACGGAGGCGCCGGCTACGGGGATCAGCAGTCCAACGGATGCGTGAATGCCGAGCCCCAGTCCCATCAGAAGCGCAGCGACGAAAAGGGCTGCGCGGCGCTGCGGTACCCCAGCCTGCCAATCCCACAGGAGCAGAATGCAGACGACATAACAGGCTACCGCGGGGGTGTAGACTTCGGCGATCACTGCCTGCGACCAGAAAGTGTAGGAGAGCGCCAGGGCTGCGCTTCCCAACACAGCACCGATGCGGCTCGAAGTCAATCTGTGGATCGCGAGATACGTCCCGGCCACGGCTACGGCGGCGCCCAGAGCGGAGAAGAAGCTGATGCGCCACGCCGGCGTGCGGAACGGCAGAAAGCCAGCCAGCCGCGCCAGCAGCAGGTAGACCGGATAGCCAGTGGAGTGCGTCGTGCCCAGCGTGTAGGCCAGCGTCTGGAATTCGGCACTATCGCCATAGAGCACGTCGGGGGCGAGTGTCCGGGTGTATAGGGCCAGTGTCAGGAGGCCGAGGATGATGGCGCCACCTATGCCTGTCTTGGCGTCGCTTCGCCCCGGACGATCAGAGGACGCCGTAGGTATCATAGACCTCTCGCAGACTCCTGCCCTCCAGGAGCCCCTGGCGTGTCAGAGATTCCTTGCCCACCTTCTCCTTGGCCAACTGTAGGACCTCGCTCTCGACGGCTTGTGGGATCACCACGATGCCATCGTAGTCAGCGAATACAAGGTCCCCCGGACGCACGAGTACCTCGCCGCAGCGCACCGGTACGTCAAAGGCCATCACCTTGGCGCGTCCCATCGAGTCCAGCGGCCGGATGCCTGTGTAGTAGACAGGAAACCCCATCTCGATGATTCTGACACAGTCGCGGACCTGGCTGTCGCAGACGCAGCCGGCAACACCCTTGACCTTGGCCAGCGTCGTCATCAACTCACCCCACGGCGCGTTGGTGCCGCTGAAGTCCGTAGAATGGACGACGACATCGCCGGCATTGAGCGCGTCCATGGACTCTATCTCCAATCCGTAGGGGTCTTCCTTGTTGACGTAGTCAACCTGCATCCACTTGAAGGTACGCGCCCGGCCCACGAAACCGCAGTTGCGGATGTCGGGCAGAAGAGGACGCAGACGGTGGTGCATCGCCTGCTCGCGATATCCCAGCGAATCCAGGATGTCGCACACGGCGGCGACATACAGATTCTGCTTCACAAAGTCGAAGATAGCTTCATCAGTCTCGAACATCTGGGGTAGGGCCTCCATGGTGTTAGGTTGGTCATCGATCAGTCTTCAACACGCCAGCTCTGTGGCATGAGGGAGCCCACGCCGCCCAAGACGACGTGGCCGATGCCTCGGGTGCCACCGATGACGTCCCGCGAGAAGTTGGCGACGATCCGCGTACCGTCAGAGAAGGCGCTCTCCTGGACGTAGCCGTCCTCCGAGAGGATCCTGAAGTGGACCATCTCGCATTGCCCAATCCGCCGGTGGAGTTTCGCGACCGGAAGTGCTTCGCGCAGGGCGACCTGTACCTCCGGGTCCTCGAAGCGGTAGCGATAGAGAAATGTCTCCGTTCCCCGGCCTGTCCACCCGTATTGCGCACCAAAGGGGAAGACGTCAGGTGGGCAGCCCATCAGGGCATCCAGCGCGGCCATCAGGCGGGGACGCCCTCCACCGTATTCAAAGAATGGCCCGCTGGCCTTCGTCCGGCCGAACCAGGGGCTGTTGTAGTTGTGGACCTCCCACCACGAGTGAATCATGCTGTCGTGGTAGACCAGCATTGTGAGGGGGATCGGCCAGAAGGGCCACGGTCCATACTGGGGCCACGCTTTGACCGAGCCAAGGTCATATTCGATGCTGTACGCGTCGTTGAAGTTCTCAGAGCTGATGGCCAGACCGGCTGCCTGGCCGGCCAAGAAGGTGCGTCGAATTGCCGCGCGGTCCTCGCTTCGGGAGAGCGGTCGACCCAGGTGGGTGGGATGATCCTTGGCGAAGCATTCGGAGACCGGTGCGCAAGCGAGGACATCGAAATGGTCCCACGTCAGGTCGGAGAGCGTGCTACTGAGAGCTCCTTGCTGGCAATCTGGGACCAAGGAACTGCACACAGGGTGCCAGCGCTGTGCATCGATGGCCCATCCGTTGAGCCTCACTCCCTGAGCCGTCGTGCGGAACATCCCGCGGATGCGGGAACTCCCGTCATCCTGCGCTTCGTTGAGCCAGCTCCACGGTGCCACATCGTAGCCCAGGTCCTTGATCGCCGCAGTCGTGTCAGCGCCCAGATCGATCGCTGGACGTCCTCCCATCTGGATATCGGAGCTGTGGGCGTTGAACCGCACCGGGTAGACAAGCGCACGATCGAAGCCATACGCCCTGAGTCTTGTGCACTCAGCGGCGTAGTCGATGTCGTCGTGGCAGTATCCCACGAAGGTCATCAGCGCGCCAAAGAGGCGCGCCAAGCCTGGGCGCTGCTCAAGTTTCTCTTCCCACGAGATGAACCGTCCGCGTTCCTGCACCCGCGTCCGGTAGGCTTTGGCGACGGCCACAATGTCGGGGTCTGTCACGATGATCCGTGCCACGCGTTCGTACCGCATCGTGCCCAGCGACGCGATCTGGACAGGTGTCGTCCAGATTCTGCGGGCAGCGTCTTTGCCCAACCACCATCTGAGGTCGTCTCTCGTCTCTGCAGTCACCAGCAGGCCACCGCGCGATGTCAATGCGCCCAGGAAAG
>CBFCZM010000274.1:0-4411 GCA_965602565.1 uncultured Anaerolineae bacterium | reverse complement strand
GTACGAGGACACCGACGCTGATGGCCAACCTGAATGGCTAGCACTGACACAGCGCCAGGGATCAACCACAAATCGGCTGGATGCCTTCGTGCTGGACGACGGCATCGTCCACGAGCTACCCTCAGCACAGCCGAAACCCGGCGCGGCAGCCGTAGGACTGGGAGAATACGCGACCTGCGAGATCCAGATACGCGACGTCAACATAGACGGTATGCCTGAGATTGCCATCTTCGGTCACGCCAAAGGCAACAAGACCCTACTTCACCTCTTTGCCTGGGAAGATGACGGCTACCGTCGGCTGGGATTCTTCTCCGGCGATGCCGGTGTGGCTTTCAGGGATGTGGATGGCGACCTGGAAGAGGAGATCTGGGAGGGGTACCGTATGCAGAGCGCTCCCAGCATCGCCTGGTATGTCGTCTACACGTGGGAGAACCACACCTACGGATGGACATCCGATACCTACGACTGGTACTTCGATGACCGGCCACAGAGCTATCCCACGCATCAGCCTGATACCGCGGTCATTGCCTTCTATCTCGCCCTCAACGAGCGTGACCTCCCCGGCGCCTATGAACTGCTGCTGCCGCAGAACCGGCCCTCGTACGAAGAATGGGCTATCGGTTACGCTACAACGCTGCAGGTAAGAGCGGGCGATGTGCACACGATCCCCGCAGCGACCGGTGAGACACGCTCGCGGGTGTCAGCAATGGTGCGCGCCTGGGACAACGAAAGGGGCGTGCTCATTGGACGGCTGTGGAACGTGGAGTGGGATACAGCCCTGACTGAAGACGGATGGCGGCTGCTGACATCCAGCGCAGAATTGCTGGATGAGTGGACCGTCAGCTACTGGCCCTGAGCCTTTCAGACAGGGCGCGCGCTTCTGCCCGCGCCCTGGTCATTTGCAGCTATGGCTGAATCAGGAAGCGACCGGGTAGACGAAATCGTGTCCCACAGCGCGGAGCGTCGGCTGGATCTTGTCCTTCGATGAGAGAATAGGCGCGCTCACTGGCCACTCGACCCCAATCTCAGGGTCATTCCACAGCACACCGCGATCGCACTCCGGCGCGTATTCCTCGGTCACCTGGTAGATGACGTCAGCGACGTCGCTGAGCACGCAAAAGCCATGCGCAAATCCTCGTGGGATGTAGAGCAAATGGTGGTTCGCATCGGAAAGCACCTCACCGACCCACCGGCCATAGGTCGGCGATCCCCAGCGGATGTCAACCGCCACATCGAAGATGGCGCCCCGCACCGCGCTGACAAGCTTACACTGGGCCTTGGGCGGCTTCTGGTAATGGAGCCCCCGCAGCACCCCATACCCCGAGCGCGAGTGGTTAGACTGCACGAAGGGCTGCGGCGCGCAGAAATCGGCGAACTCAGAATCTTTGTAGGTCTCCAAGAAGAAACCACGATCATCGCCGAAGACACGCGGTTTGACGAGTACGATATCTGGAATCGGGAGTCTTTCGAAAGAGAAGGGCATAGATCTAGGATCCTTGCATTGCGAACTATGGGGTAGGCCAGAACCTGACAAGAAGCGCGGCGCCCAGCAGCCAGGCCAGAGTTGCTCCAGCCAGCGCCAGGGGCAAGCGAACACGGTCCACCAGGACGTAGAGCACCATCATATAGGCGCAATACGGAAGCAGCGACACCATGCCAAAGCGAATTGTGGCCTTGAGGTCGCTCACAGGGCACTGTGAGCCCACTATATAGTGGGAGATCAGTGTGAAGGTCGGGAAGAGCGGCACCAACCCGGCCAGATAGGGTCGCGAGGACCGGGCCACAAGCTGGATGACGACCACGACAACCGCGCCGATGAGAGCTTTCAGCAGGAGATCCACAGACACACCTCTAGGCCGGCCCCAGCCATCAGTTCACGCAACCCTGTTGTAGAGACGAGCCGCCAGGGGATACAGCGGCGTCAGGGCGCGCTCCCACAGCCCGACGTAGCGCACCACCTGACCGCCAAACCCGCGCTTGAAGCGGTATACGCCCCACAACCCATCACTGCGCTCCGTGAACTCCGTCTCCAACGCGGCCTCGTCGACGTCAGGGACGCCCCAGAGGTCGTACACCGTGCAGCCCAGCCTTTTCGCCCACTGCATAGCGGCCCACTGCACAGCATATGCCGGCATAAGATTGCGGTGCCGGTTGGACGACGCACCGGAGATATACCAGGCCTTCCTACCCACGACAAAGGCCAGGATACCCGCCAGGGGCTCGCCCTCATACTCCGCGAAGAACAGCACGATCTGGCCCTGAGCATCAAAGAGCTCAAACGACCGCCGGTAGTAGGCAGCGGTGTGAACGCCAAACTCATCGCGCTCGCCGGTCTCGGTCATCAACGCGTGAAACGTATCGATGTCGTCAACCGTACCCATCCGCACGGTCACCCCTTTGCGGGCAGCCAGGCGGATGTTGTACCGCGTCTTGGACTTCATCGCTTTCAGTATATCTTCCTCATCTGGCACCAGATCAACCAATATCGTGCTGCGGGGCTGAATCGTACGCGAGGATGGAACGTACCCCAGCTCCGCTAACGTCGCCGCGGCCTGCGTACCATCCAAAGCCTCGGGCTCGAGCCAGCATGCCCACGCACGCCGCCGCCGAATAACATTGTGAACTCGATCGAGGAGTTCACGCACCAGAGCTGTGTCCGCCCAGTCCACCAAGGGACCGCGCGGCACGTAGGCAATGGTTCCCAGTCTCAAAGGCAGGGGACGGTACAGCACCATCGCACCCGCCTTCGGCATCTCGGGATCACCCACAACCACGAGATCCCAGTCCCAGCCAAACCCGGACTTCAGCATGCCCCACTGCGCGGTCTGCAGCAGATTGCCTGCGCTGTGCCGGGCTACATATGCGTTCCAGGCCGTCGGATCCTGCAGGTGCACCTGACGTTCACTCACGGCCATCTCAGCGGGCCTTCTCACCCACAATGAGCAAGCCACCTCCCACGCCATCCGTGGGGACATCCGCCGCGTAGGCTTGCCGCCACCTCTGGCCAAGCGTGCGCACAACCCAGCGTCGAACCAGCGACTGGTAACCCAGATGCCGCAGCCGTGGCGAAGCCAGCCAGCGGAAGAGCACCGGGCTACCCGTCTCACGGACGCCATACGTCGTGTTGCCACGATCCCACAGCGTCATGGCCTGCGGCGTGACGTAGTAGACGGCGCGCAACAGGGTCAAGCCCACCCTCTGCAGCATCGTCCCCCAATCATCCGGTGAGGGATAGCGGTGATGCTCCAGCCAACTATCGACGCCCCGGGCATATGCCTCCGCGCCGTCGAAATCCGCCACGGCGACGCGATCACGGTAACCGGCCAACAGACGCCGGAAAGCGTCGCTGGGTACAGTCAGGATCAGCCGCCCCCCAGGACGCAGCACGCGGACCGCCTCTGTCAGAACCGGGGCCAAGTCGGGGATATGCTCGACCACGGAGTTACTGAGCACCGTTCCAAAGGTCTCGCTCTCGTAGGGCATCGCTGCGCCCTGGGCTTGCTGCACCGCGTCGTAGACGCCGGTCGCGGGAGCCTTACGCACCTGCTCCAGCCAGGGATCAAAACCGACCTCAATCGGGGGGTCAGATTCGAAGAGAACTTGAGTGATCATGCCGTCGCCACACCCCAGATCCAGAACCGGGCGCAGGAATGACTCTTTGGCGAGCGTGCGCAGCTCGATCGCGCGCCATAGCGCCACGGGCGGGGCAAACCAATACTGGTTGAGCAGCAAGGACAGATAGTCACGTGTCGAATCGGGCATACAGGGATTTCCAAACCTTGGGTGACTCTGGGCTAACAACACAGGACAGCATCGATCGACAGGGTCGACGGAAGCTGTCAATCTCTGATTCAAGCTCACTTTGTAACACGATCGAGCAGGATGGCAAGTTGCCACAGTACCAGGGCGTACGCATCTGGTCAACGCCTGGGCAAGATCTGTCATCCCGAGCGCAGTCGAGGGATCTCTCTCCCTCAATCGCACACGCCGCCGCGAGGCCCTGGATCCCTCGACTGTCACGCTTTCCGCTGCGAGTGTCCGGTTGACCCGCTCGGGATGACGGTAACTGTGCCTGTAGGCTGAGATGCGTAAGCCCTGACCACAGTACTGTCATCCCGAATGGGTTAAGTGAGCAAGCCTGGCAGCAAACCACGACAATGAGGGATCTTGCGATGCGGGCGCAGCCGGCACCCGCGGATGACAAGCCACTATCCTCAATATCCGTGTGGCGAGCACTGAGATTGTCTATCCTCTTGATACCGGCTCGCGAAGCTGTGTCAGCATCCAGCGCGTCAAAATCAGCAGCAGCAGCAATGAACCGCCCAGCCCCACCGCCGACCCCCCCCGGCGCGGGCACTCCCCTTGGGCCACTCGGAGAGCAGACGGTACTTGCTCGTGAAACTCCCGCCCC
>CBFCZM010000273.1:0-4427 GCA_965602565.1 uncultured Anaerolineae bacterium | reverse complement strand
GTCTTCGTCTGATTTGAGGCCCAACAGCGGCGTCATGGCATCCCCGCCGGCTAGATGGTAGTCAATCAAGATGAACCCGGGATCTTCGCGCTGGGCTGCAGGGATGATATCCTCCGGTCGCTTAACCGTCACCACCTCGTTGCCTTCGAGATCCATCAAGGTTCGCAATAGATCAAGCATCACGGCGTCATCGTCAGCTATTAGAATCTTGATCATCACTACAGGACTCCTCGTTGTGGTGTGCGGACGGAACAGAATCGGAGGTCATCATCAACCTGGGTCCAGCGCCAGACTCAGGCTGAATACCGGTGGAACGGGGATTTTCTCAAGGAACGATCTAGCTAATGTCATGGGTGATATTGTACCACAATTCAGTTTATTGAGTACGACGACGCAGGGGGGCATGGCCATTTGTCTCTTCTGCTGACTCAGGTAGAATCGGCGTGTCAATTCATTCGGCCGGCTGTCAATTCTTGAGTGTACTCGTTATTCGTCTCTCTGCGATTCATCCTGTTCTTATGGAGGCTTTGATCATGAATCACTTCGCTGTTGTGACCGATAGCACGTCCAATCTGGCACCTGGCTTGGATGAGGAGTACGGTGTGGATGTCATTCCTCTGAACATCCATTGGGGGGACGACACGTTCCTCGACGGTGTGACGTTGAGGGCAGATACGTTCTATCGCTGGCTGAGGGAGCGCAAGGACTTCCCCAAGACATCACAGCCCTCAGCCGGGGCCTTCATTGAGTTCTTCGAGGAAGTCGCAGAGCGCAAGCAGGTGGACACGATTCTGGGCATTTTCGTATCCGCCGAGTTGAGCGGCACGCTTGCCTCAGCGCTGCAGGCCAAGGCGCACTTGGCCACCAAGTGCCCTGACCTGCACATTGAGCTGGTGGATTCCCGCTCTGTGTCGATGGGGCTGGGCGTTCAGGTGCTTGTGGCAGCGCGGGCGCTGAAGGCCGGGAAAACCCTCGAGGAGACCTTGGGTCTCGTGAAGCAGTGCCGTGATAGCACAAATGTGATCTTCGCCGTGGATACGCTGGAGTATCTGCATCGTGGCGGTCGTATCGGCGGTGCTGCGCGGCTGCTGGGCTCGGTACTGAACCTGAAGCCCGTGCTGACGATCATGGACGGTCGCATCGAACCGCTTGAAAAGGTACGGAGTCGCAAGAAGTCTCTGCGGCGTGTCGTAGAGATCATCGTGGAGCGCTGGACAGGGCGCCAGCCCACGGAAGTCGCCATAATCCAGGCTGAGGCGCGTGATGACCTGCCGTGGTTCACCGAGTTGGTGGAGAGCCAGATGCCGTGCGAGAAGTTCTGCACGCGCATTCTGACGCCGGTTGTGGGAACCCATGGTGGCCCGGGTACGATTGGCCTGGTAGTCTACGCAGTGGATGAGGAGCTATAGCAGCGGCGCCTCGGTAGACGCTGTGTGCTTCGCACACGATGTCGAGGGAGAACGGACTGAGTGAGCCGGGCATCGTGCCCGCGCTGCTCGATCTGGGCTAACACCGGCCCTGTCGAGCATTGAGTGTTTTCGGAACAGGCAGGAGGATTTGCCATGCGGATGGTAGAGCTCATTGAGAAGAAACGTGACGGCGGGAGTCTGAGCCGTCAGGAGATCGGGTTGTTCGTCCAAAGGTACACTCTGGGTGAGATCCCCGACTACCAGGCATCAGCGCTGCTCATGGCAATCCTCCTGCGTGGCATGAGCGACGAAGAGACCCGGGACCTTACGCTGGCCATGGCGGCCTCGGGCGAGACACTTGACCTGAGCGACGTTGCCGAAGTGGTCGTGGACAAACACTCCACCGGCGGCGTCGGAGACAAGGTCAGTCTGGTGGCTGCCCCGGCCGTCGCTGCGGCAGGCTTGCCGGTGGGCAAGATGTCGGGACGCGGGCTCGGCTTCTCCGGTGGCACGCTGGACAAGCTGGAGTCGATTCCCGGTTACCGTGTCGACTTGACGGTTCGGCAGTTCAGGCAGCAGTTGAAAGAGATCGGCATTGTGTTGACCGGACAGTCCGCGAACCTGGCGCCGGCGGACGGCAAGCTCTATGCGCTACGTGACGTGACGGGAACCGTGCCCAGCCTTCCGTTGATCGTCAGCTCGATCATGAGCAAGAAGATCGCCGCGGGCGCGGATGCCATCGTCCTTGACGTCAAGGTCGGTTCTGGTGCCTTTGTGAAGACGCTGGACGAGGCCCACGGGTTGGCCGAGCATATGGTGCGTATCGGCCGGGCCGTGGGCCGCAAGGTCGCCGCACATATCGCGGATATGAACCAGCCGCTCGGGTGTGCCGTCGGCAACAGTCTGGAGATTGTCGAGGCTCTGGAGACGCTGCGTGGTGGCGGGCCCGCGGACCTCGCCGAACACTGTCTTGTCATCGCCGGCGAGATGCTCGCCTTGGGGGGACTTGCCGAGAACCTTGAAGCCGGCGTCGAGCAAGCCGCCACCACGATCCGCAGCGGTGCGGCCCTGGCGAAGTTCCGTGAGTTGGTGGTGGCACAGGGCGGGGACGGTCGCTACGTCGACGAGCCGGACCGGTTCCCGCGCGCCGACCACGTGAAAGCGATCCAGGCGCCGCAGTGTGGCTACGTCGCTGCGATGGAGACTTCCGAGATCGGCATCGCTGTCGTGGCGCTCGGCGGCGGGCGGGAGAAGAAAGGGCAGGTAATCGATCACCGTGTCGGCGTGGTGATGCACGTCGAGGTGGGGGATCGTGTCGCACAGGATACCCCGCTCTTCACCGTGCATGCAACCACGCCGGAAGACCTCGACGCAGCCGCAACGCGTATCCTGCGCCGCATGCAATTCTCCGATGCACCGGTCGACCCGCTGCCGCTCTTCTACGACCGGATTGCCTGATCGCTGCAGTTCTGGCTCGGCCAGAGGCGCCAGGCGCACTGTGCGCATTGTCAATCTGGCCTAAGGTGCTATAATCTTTCCAGTTGCGTCTGGAGGAAAGGCAAGCATGCAGACTTATCTAGCCATCGTGCAGATCATTTTGAGCGTGGCACTGGTTGCATTGGTGCTGTTGGAGGTGCGCAGCAGCGGCACGAGCGGCGCGCTGGGCGGCTCGCAGACGGGCTTGATTCGCAAGCGCCGCGGACCGGAGCTGTTGCTCTTTCGTCTCACCGCAGTCACGGCGATTCTGTTCTTCTTGGTGGCGATCGTCAACGTATTGGTCATCGGCTAGCCTCCGGTTGCCAGTTGAGAGGGCGAGCACGGGCCGTCGCTGTGCATGCCGAGCTCAGCATCGTCCTTTCTGTGTGCCTACGGGGCACACGCCGGTCAGGGTGACCTAACCCGATATGTTCCGACGTATTGGTTGGCAGGTAGTGCTCGTAGGCATCGGCTTCTTAGTGGCCGCTGCCTTTTTTGCATACATGGCCAGCACGTATACCACCGAGTTCCGCCCGGCCCCTGGGGGAACCTACGTGGAAAGCGTGGGCGGCTTCCCGCAATCCCTTAACCCGCTCCTGAGTTACTACAGCGATGCGGACAGTGACGTGGTTTCTCTGGTCTTCAGCGGGGTGACCCAGTTGACTATGGCCGGGGAGGTCGAGCCTGATCTCGCTGCTGGCTGGAGTGTTGACGAGAGCGGGATCACCTATACTTTCCGTCTCAACCGGAACGTGGTCTGGCACGACGGGTTCCCCTTCAAGGCTGAGGACGTTGTCTTCACCACAGAGCTGTTGCAGGACCCCGACTATCCTGGGCCTCCCGACATCGCTGATCTATGGCGCGCGGTCAGGGTAACTGAGGTCGACGAATACACGGTCCAGTTCGTGCTGCAGGAGCCCTACGCGCCCTTCCTTGATTACACCACGATCGGCATCCTGCCGCAGCACAGGCTGGAAGGCATCAGCGCTGCTGACCTCAGCTGGCTGGACTTCAACCGTGCGCCCGTCGGGACGGGACCGTTCCGCCTAACCGATGTGGAGCTAGGAGAGGGCCATATCATCGCCGTTACGCTCAGACGCTTTCCGCGTTACTACGGGCGTAGCGCCTACCTTGAGAATGTGGTGCTTCGCTTCTACGCGACGCCGCGAGCGGCCTTTGAGGCCTATCAGGACGGTATCGTTGAGGGCATTGCCCGTATTCCCAGTGCGCTTCTCGGCGAGGCCTTCGCAGAGGAGAACTTGGAGCTCTTCTCCGCGCCGACCTCCGAAATGGCGATGGTCTACTTCAACGAGTTGATCACGGATACGCTGCCGTTCGCGGATGCGCGCGTACGCCAGGCTTTGACTTACGGACTGGACAGGCAACGGCTGGTTGATGAGGTCCTGATGGGGCAGGCGGTGCTACCGGGTACACCGCTGTTGCCCGGCACCTGGGCCTACACAACAGAGGATGTGCCCCTCTACGAGCCAGACCAGGAGCGAGCTTGGGAGCTTCTGGCCGAGGCCGGATGGCGGCGTGACT
>CBFCZM010000272.1:0-4445 GCA_965602565.1 uncultured Anaerolineae bacterium | reverse complement strand
CCCACTATCACCCTGGATGCACAGGACTTTCTGACCCTCAGCGTCGCATGCCAAAGCGTACGATGTGCCCCCCACTTCCACAACAGAACGTGGGTAGACTTTCTCGAATACCCAGCGCTCTTGAAATCCCTCGCTCATATCCTGACTCCTTGTACGATCCCCAAAACAACCACACCACGTATGCCCTCTGCGGACCGAAGGCACTCCTATGCCCGAAGGCATTCGGATGCCCGGCGTCTCATGAGCTCTTCGAGCCCCATTTCCGTCCCGCGCGCTATGCGATAGCGCATAGCGTGCATCCCTGAACCCGCACCTCCCAGCAGACTAGAAAGCGTGTCGGAAGCCCAACGTGACCACCATGGTGATCACCAGGCTCACGATCATCGTCAACGAGACCAGCATCGCGGCCAACCGCGGGTTGAGATCTTGCTCCACCGAAAACAGCAACGTTGACAGCGATGTCGGCATCAAAGGCAGCAGAAACGTAACCGCGCGGGTCGCCCCGGTGAATGGCAGTGCCAGCAGCGTGAACACCGACACCAGAGCTCCCAGTCCGTACTTCCACAGCAACTGCGTCCCCAGCGCCCTGAACTCGCTCCAAGAGACATCCAGATCCAGATAGATACCGAGGCTGAGAAGCAACAACGGCGAGTTCGCCAACGCCAACGCGTCGATCAGTCCCGCCGGCAGACCGCGGACATCCACACAGAGCAGATTCAGGACTACGGCGATCAGAAACGCGAGGAGCGGGAAGAAGGTCACGACCTTCACCAGAATCTGCCGTGCGCTGAAATCGGAATTCTTCGAATAGCGGAACGATAGGGAGTAAGCGATGCCAAAGATCACGAGAGCGTTGCCCAAGTCGCTGATGGCAACCGTGCGGACCCCTTCAGAACCAAACGCGGCCTCCGCGAAAGGATAGGCAAAGGAGGCCATCACGCCACAAAATGAGATAACGAACGTCCCCATATCCGGGCGGGACAGATCCAGAGCCTTTCCGCGCCAGTGTCCGACCCGACTCATGATCATACCCGCGACGAACATGGCCACCGGCAGCATCACCAGATCCCAGGAGAGCTCCGTGCCACTGATAGCCTGCAGGTTCACAGCGGGCAACGTGACATAGAGTACGATCCGGTTCAGGATCCGGCCCTCATCACGGCTGACAAGCCCCACACGCTTGATCAGATAGCCAACCGCGATCAGCAGCAGGTTGACGATGACTCTGTTGGTGACGACAGCATCTGACATGGTTCGGCGATCCGGCCTACCTGGCCACGGACCGGGCTTCCCGGTCCGCAGGCCCGGCGATGTCCGTCAGCTTATAGGCCTCCTTCGCCAAACCGTAGGCCAGCGCCCGCACCATCTCCTCAGCATCATCCATATCGATCATCCCACGCACGACCAGACCGGCGGCCCAGTTGGCCGCGGCGCGGCGCCACACGTCGTGGCGAGCCGGAATGGACGGGAACGCACGCGTATCATCGTTGAAGCCCGCCGTGTTGTAGATGCCGGCGGTCTCCATAGTGCGCTCGAAGTAGCGGCGCATCCCGTTCACACTGTCGTGGAACCACCAGGGTGGGCCGATCTTGATCGCCGGGTAGTGCCCGGCCAGCGGCGCCAGTTCCCTTGCGTAGGTATCCTCATCCAGGTTGAAGAGGATCAGTGTGAGACGGGGATCGTTGCCGTACTTGGAGAGCAGCGGATGGATGTTCCGCGTGAATTCCGTTGCGATCGGGATATCAGCGCCCTTGTCCGCGCCGAACATCGAGAAGAGCTTCGAGTTGTGGTTCCGGAAGGAACCGACATGCATTTGCATCACCAGGCCATCCTCCACGCTCATCCGGGCCATCTCCATCAGCATATGGCCGGAAAAGCGTCTGGCGTCCTCAGCGGAAGCTTCGCCTTTAAGGGCGAGCGCGAAGATCATCTCAGTCTCAGCCTCGGAGAGCTCGCCCGTAGTCGCCGTGAACGCCGCGTGATCCGTTGCGCGGGCACCCATCGACTTGAAGAAGGCGCGGCGCTCCTCCAAGGCCTGAATCAGCTTCCTGTAACTATCCACATCGTAGCCCATGACATCAGATAGCGCATCGAGCGACGCACGCCATCCGGGCGCATTGAGGTTGACCACAGCGTCGGGCCGGAACGTCGGCAGCACCACACCGGACCATCCTGAGTCCCGGATAGCCTGATGCTCCTCCAACGTATCGCTGGCAGCGTCTGTTGTACACAACACCTCGATGTTGAACCGCTCGAAGAGCTTGCGCGGCCTGAACTCCTGCAACGCCAGCTTGGCCTCAACCTGATCGTAGATGGGTTGCGCCGTCTCGCCGTTGAGCTTCTCCGTGACCCCGAAGACCTCGACAAGCTCCTGCCGGAGCCAGCCACCGCTCGGCGTTCCCCGGAACAGATGGAAGTTCTCGGCGAAGATCTGCCAAATCTTGCGGTGATCCGTCTCTACAGCGCCGCCGTCCGTCCGCGGCACCCCCAGATCCTCCAGGGGAATGCCCTGCGAGTAGAGCATCCGGAAGACGTAGTGATCCGGGATGATCAACATATCCGTCGGTGTCCCGAAGGTCGCATCCTCATCGGAGAAGAGCCGCGGCGCCACATGGCCGTGAGGGCTTACAATCGGCAGCTCCGCCACCATCTCATACAGTCCACGCGCAACCTTGCGCTGCGATGGATTGGGATCGAAGTATCGATCGGGGTCCATTTCCCAGTGTTTTGCCATGCCATCCTCCTCAGGTACGGTTGCCAGTTACAGGTTTCAAGTTGCAGGTTGCAGGTTGCCATCTGCGACTTGTGAATGGTGAATCGTGAATCGTGGTTTCCGATCTGCCATTTGTGATCTGCTGTTTCCCCTACGGCGCACTCTCCCGCACCACCAACTCCGGCTCCAGGATGATCTCCTCAGAGCCGGCCGAGTCTCCGCGGATCTGGCCCAGCAGCAGTTTCACGGCCCGAACCCCCAACTCGTAGCGCGGAATCCGGCAGGTGGTCAGCGGCGGCGTCACCAACGCGGCCAGGGGGATATCATCAAAGCCCACCACCGCCAGATCCTCCGGCACACTGCGACCCAATTCGGCAGCGGCACGCAGCACACCGACGGCAACGAGGTCGTTATAGCAGAGCAGGGCGGTCAACTCCGCGTGGGCCCCGAGGAGCGCACGCGCCACCGTGCGACCGGCACCAGCCACCGGGGCGCAGTTCTGCACCCAGCCCGCATCGAACCGCAAACCGGCCTCAGCCAGTATCGCTTGGTATCCCTGAAGCCGGCTCCGCCCACTCCGCGATCCCGCCGGCCCCGCCAGGAGTCCGATCGCCCGGTGCCCGCGGCCGACAAGATGGCCTGCGGTCAGACGCCCTCCCAATACATCGTCGACCAGAACGGCGCGAACCTGTTCGCCGGCACCGTTCAGCCGGCGGTTCACCAGTACCACGACAGGATGCGAGTCCACCACCAGCCGCAGGTCCTCGCTCTCGAGCCGCGAACTGCAGAGCACCAGGCCGTCCACCCGCTTCTCCTCCAACGAGTTGAGGACGTCCAGCTCACGTCCAGGATCCTCGTCGGTGTTGCAGAGAAAGACGTTGTAGCCCTCGGCATAGGCGACGTGCTCCACACCCCGGGCAACCTCTGCAAAGAAGGGATTCGCAACGTCGGGGACCACGAGGCCCAGGGTCCCTGTGCGCCGCGTGGCCAGGCCCCGCGCGATACCGCTGGGGCAGTAGTCGAGGCGCTCGATCACCTCAAGGACTCGCCGGCGCGTGACCTCGCTGACATCGCCCTTGTGGTTGATCACCCGCGAGACCGTCATCATTGATACGCCGACCTCGTGGGCAACATCCGCCATCGTCACACGGTTGGGCAATGCGGGAAGCTCCTCTCAGATGAGTGGGGACTGGACGAACTGTTAGCGCTAACGGTATTGTACTGCCGAGGGGAAAGGGTGTCAAGAAAACGGGCGAGGGCCAACATCGCATTGTAGGGGCGAGGCATTCCCCAAAGCTACGTGGGATTCGGCGTCATCGTCACCCGCGGAACCATGTTGCTGGACCGATCAACCTGATAGGAATGCCTCGCCCTTTTGAGGGCGCCCTCTCTTTGTGCAATCCCGCCCGCACAGGGTGGCTGTGCGACACAACTGTGCACCACGCAGGCGGGCGCGCCCGCGGAGGGCGACGCATTCCGGCAGCCATCAGGTACACCGAGGGTGATTCTGTGTCCAATCCAAGGCGATGCATCGGTGGCTGAACGCGGAATGCATCGCCCCTACAAGATGGTTACGTCAGGCGCAATTGTTGTTCCGGCCGCCCCCACGCTGCGATGACAGCGTCATCGCTAAACGCCAAGATTTCCCCCTTGATGGCACCCGATACGCGAGACATCGGCTCCTTTCCAGCCGGCTGCCGCCGAGCTTGGGGAAGGGGTGTCCCCTTCCCCA
>CBFCZM010000271.1:0-4470 GCA_965602565.1 uncultured Anaerolineae bacterium | reverse complement strand
CAATATCCCATCCTGCGGCAGTTTCCCGATAGAGACGCCGGGCTGACTCTCGTAGCAACCGCCGAGCGCGATTCCGGATCACGGCGTTGCCAACCTTACGGCTGGCGGTAATCCCCACACGTGTCGTCCCCAACGTGTTGCGTATGCCCCAAAGCACAAACAGCGGATGCACCCACGAGCGCCCATCAGACCAGATTCTCCTGAAGTCCTCTGGGCGGCGCAGGCGCATCTCCTTGGTCCAAAGGCCGCGCTCTGATGCCACGGAAGTTGGCGGAGTTCCCAATGTCAATCGTACATTCGCTGGGACGCACTCAATTGCTGCGTCGCGGTCGCTGCGCGGATTCCTTCCAGTTGATCCGCTTGGCACCGCCGAGCTCAACAGCTATCAACTTGCGACGGCCCTTCCGGCGGCGGCGCTTCAGAACGTGGCGACCCGTCTTGGTCTGCATCCGTGCACGGAACCCGTGTGTGCGCATTCGCTTGCGTTTCTTGGGCTGATAAGTTCGCTTCGGCATTCTATCTCTCCTTTATCCGATTCACAGTCAACCGCACCGTGCATGTCCACAAGGGCCCCATACACGAAAATCGCGCGGTCACCCGCGACGGTTGCACAGTGGATTATGTTCTCATTGCGCTCTAGAAGCGCACAGGCATTATACCGTAAGCGTCCTTTTAGTCAATGGAAACGCCATCCACATATGAGGCTATGCCCACTCGACCGGAATCGCCCCCCAGTGAATGTCCGTGCGCAGTCGCTTGCCCACTCGGATGAGATCGCCGAGTCGCTCCCGGCGCCCAAGATACCCGACCAATTCGCGCGCCTTACCGGCCTTATCCTCCGCATCCAGGACCTCGAAGTCCACCTCAAGATCATAGCACAAAGCACGCAGCTCTTCCAGGCTGAAGCGCTCTACCAGAACCCGCCGCAAGCGGGCCGGTTCCCGTTGTGCGGCAGCCAGGTCAACACCCTCCAGCAGCGAACGCACATCAGCCCGCTGGCGAAGACCGGCAGGCACGAATCGCTTCTCTCCCATGGCCTCCAGATCAACCAGGTACTGGTAGTCAACAACGATCTCCGGATGGTCCGGAAGCGGTACCTTCTCCTCAACGCGGATGCCCGGAACCGAGCTATGGATCATGTCGAAGTGAAAGCGGATGATACTGAGCAGCGCCCGTCGTGTGTGTTCTGGCCCTTTGACCCAGACATAGACACGCCTATCGACCTTATCGGCCTGAATCAGTGCGATATTGCCCCCGTCCGCCACCATCACGCCGTTCCGCCAGTGTATGTCCTGATAGAGATAGGGATGCATACGTACAATGAAGCGCGAGATAACACTGCTCGGCAGGACATTGTAGTGGTACTGGAACGCCAGGGCGCTCTGCCAGTCACCGGTGACGGGCGCCTCTTTGCTAAGCAGATCGGGTACCAGGAATACGCTGTCCCCGCTGTCCTGGAACGGGAAACACAGCTCAAACTTCTGCATGATGTCCAGAACGAACTGATGCTTGTGGCGTGGGTAGACGCGGGGCTCCAACATGTGGTCAAGGGCAGCCCGTTCCAGACGCCCCCGCTTCTTGAGCAGCTCACGGTCACAGAGGATGCGATAGACTCCCTGCGTCACCCACTGAGGATTGAGAATGCTGGTATCCTCAAGACGCGGGTCATCCTGGTAGTTCATCACGATCCCCAGATCGTGCAGGAACCCAATCAAGGTTCGCTGGCTGCGCTCGTCGGTGATGCCGCGCTCCTGGCACATCGCCAGGTAGCGTTCGTACGGGATGTAATCCATCTCCAGCACCTCAAGATCGCGCTTGACCTCGAACCACGAGGTCAATAGAGCATCTCTGACGTGCGGCATCCGTGTGACCTCGCGCATGATCCGGGCTCTGAGCTTGTCGATCCCCTGACCGGAAGCACAGGACGTTTCCATAACTGCGTGGATCTGTGGATACTTGACCCTCAGGCCTCGCTCATCGAGATCCAGGCGTTGCTGGTCGCTCTTGTTGCCGATGATGATGATCGGCGAATCGCCGCCAAAGCTCTGGATGATCTTGAGCCAGTACTCCAGACGGTTCTCATCCTCGGTGAGCCGGCAGTCCAGCACCAAGAGATAGAGCGTCCGTTTGGTCAGGAAGAACTGGTGTGTGGCGTGCATGATCTCCTGGCCGCCGAAATCCCATACATTGAGCTGCATATCCGTATCGTTGACCTGGACCCGCCACGCCTGGATCGCAACGCCCTGCGTCTGAGGCTCCATCGGATCGAAGGTGTCCTGGATCAACCGGCGTACCAACGAGCTCTTGCCGACGTCCCCCTGCCCCACCAACACCATCTTCGCCTCATTCAGCGGGCGCTTCTGGCCATCCAGGTGGTCGACGTAGTAGGTGATAATCGCCGTGGGATCGCCAGCTTTGACGAGAATCTCTGGGGGGATCGAGAGCGGGTTTTCCGTCAGATCCAGAAACTCCAGGCTTCCAAGCCTGCCAATCTCGGGGGGCACCGAAACCAGCTGGTTGTGGTGGACATCCAAACGGCTCAATCGTCCCAGAGCGCCAATCTCGGAGGGCAAGTGAGTGATGGCGTTGTGATGCAGGATCAGGGCCAGCAGTCGGGAGAGTTCGCCGATCTCGGCCGGCAATCCGCTCAGCCGGTTATCGTGAAGCTCCACGTATTTCAGATTCCGCAGGTAGCGTACGTCACGCGGCAAGTTCGACACATGAGTGTGGTCGATGATCAGGTGCTCCAGTCCGGTCAGGCGCCAGATGCCCTCCGGAATCTCAGGCATGGTGTTGCCACCCAGATTGAGCAGGCGCAGCCGGATCAGCTGCTCGATCTCCAGCGGCACCGTCACCAACGGATTCCGCCAGAGCTGCAGTTCACTCAAGCCGAACAACCTGAGAATCACCTGGGGAAAGACCTGAATCAGGTTCTGACGCAGATCCAGCGTGGACAGGTTCACCATCATCTCCATCTCGGACGGCAATCCCGAGATGCGATTGTCGCGCAGGTCGAGGGAGCACAATCCAGTGAGTAGCCCAGTCTCTGACGGCAGTGAGATAAGCTGGTTGTGACGCAGATCCAGCTGAGTCAGATGACGTAGCTGACCAATCTCCGGCGGCAGTGCGATGAGGTCGTTGCCGCACAGGTCGAGCGAGACCAACTGGTCAAGCTTGCCGATCTCCCGTGGTAGAGTCGTCAGCTCGCAGTAACTCAGATCCAGCTGGGTCGCGCCGGACTTGGCGGTCTTGTTGATCAGGTGAAGGAGTTCGTGATCGGTCACCGGCACCCCCTAAGGAGATAGACTTGCTGCTGAAAGCAGACGGGTTCTAGGAAAGCCGGTCTCTGTAGCTGGCCAGCTTGTCCCACTCACCGATTGCGGCCAGATGAGCCTGCTCTGGCCAACTGGTGAGGTAACGCCCCCGCAGGCCCGTTTCCTCCAGGATAGCATCCAGCTCAGCCGGTGGAAGCAGCGCCAACTGCTCGTAGATCATGATCCCGGCAGCACGGAGTGCACTCTGAG
Source organism: uncultured Anaerolineae bacterium (assembly GCA_965602565.1). Classification (GTDB taxonomy): domain Bacteria; phylum Chloroflexota; class Anaerolineae; order B4-G1; family SLSP01; genus PWVB01. Next base: position 946 of record CBFCZM010000271.1, on the reverse strand, counting down.
CCTTTTCTCCGATCCCCCAGATGCGCGTGAGATCGTCCGGATGAACCAGAAACCTCTCCTCCAAGGCAACCGGTCTGGCCACAGATCCCCCGCCGCCTGCCCTGAGATTGAGGATATCACTGGAGGGCATTGTACGCCAGCGGCAGTCGTTGGTCAACGATTGCCGAAAATCGGTCAGGATCTCGGGCTTGTCGTCAATCGCCCACGCATCCCACATCCACCGGTAGAGGAGACCGCAGCGGATCTGCTGCGCATACGGCCTCTGGTTCCAGGCGTCAATCTCCGCATAGGCCGCCCGCACCCACCCCACGTTTTTGTTAACCCAGCCCTGATCGTGTTCCCCGGCAGGGAGATGGATATGGTCCATCTCAGTGATATAGGCCGGAAGGTCCCGCCACGGGGCAGGGATACGTTCCATGAAGATGCGATAGATCTGGAAATCGTAGTAGTGATCGCCAAGCGGGCCCGTGCCATCGCCGAATCGCTTCAGATGCGTCACCCGAACAGGATCCGGACCATGCGTATAGGTGTGCAGGATGATGCCGTCCAGCGCTTCGATCCTGTCCATCATCGTTGTGAAGTAGTCCAGAGGACGCCAGCGCTCATTCCCCAGAGCCCGCATCGGCATGTAGTTGTAGGGGTCCAAGGCGCCCGGACAGACCGTGGCATTCGGCAGCACATTCTTGATCTTGGCATATGTGCGATTGAACGCATCCGCATAGCGTTCAGCCGTGATGTGCTCGATGGGATGCTCAAAGCCCCCGGGATGCTCACGGGGATTGTTCGGCTCATTGCCGATCTGTATCGTCCACGTATAGCTGCTCGCGGAGCGCCCGGCGTCTTTCAGATGAAGGGCCACCCAGCGCGCTGCAGCCGCGGCGTAGTCATCGTAGAACCGTGATTCCGGCAACGTCCCACCAGGCACATAGCCATGGTTGAGGCGGAC
>CBFCZM010000270.1:0-4470 GCA_965602565.1 uncultured Anaerolineae bacterium | reverse complement strand
CATCACGAACTTACCCGTCGCGGCGTTGTAGACCACCTTGGGGCGCTCCAGCACGCAGCCCCGGGTGATATCGCTCTCGGGGTCATCGGAGACCGGCAGCGCGACCCCCATATCCTCCCAGTTGTAGAGGTCGTGCGACGCGTAGCAGTGCACGCCGACCATAGCCTTGTTCCCGGCGCGTCCCTCGATCTTGTGCTCGCCGAACCAATAGTAGATCTTGTCGTGGTATAGGATGCCGCCGCCGTGGGCATTGATGTGGACGCCACCCGTGTCGGGCCAGATGGCTCCGGGAAAGAACTTGTCTAGCATTGTGTCTCCTCTGGCGTGAATCAGGAAAGGCAGGGCTCTCCCTACTGCCCGGTCACGGAATCGACATTCCGGAAGATGTGCTCGAGCCGGCGGTGATCTGCATCCGGGAGCGGCGGGCGGTAGAACGATTCAATGTTGTCCTGGAGATGCACCGGATTCCCGGTGCCGGAGAGGATAACGTGCGTGCCAGGTTCGTCCCGGCAGAAGCGGTAGGCGGCATCCGGTATGCTGACCGCACCGCCATCGTGGATCAGGAAATCGAGGGCGTGTGCTAGATCCGGATCGGCAGGGTCCATCTGCCCCGCCGCGATCAGGCCAGCGAGCACCTCGGCGAGCTTTTCCGCGCGGCTCAGCGCGCGGCGCACCGCGAACATGACCAGTATGCCGACGCTCTGTTCGATCGCGCGCTGGAAGACCAGCTCGCGGGCAGATTGGTTGAGCAGGTTGAAGCCCACCATCACCACGTCCCACACGTCGTCCTGCATCGCCCGCCGGAGCATAAGGTGCCGCGTGTCGGCGTTCCAGCGCTCCGTGATCCCCAGGAAGCGGATCTTGCCCTCACCCCGGAGCTTGAGCAGCTCGGGCACGATCTCCGCGGCGAGGTACGGGTATTCCTCCAGCATCACGCCGTGCAGATGGTAGACATCGACATAGTCAGTGCCCAGCCGCTGAAGGCTTTCCTCCAGGCTCCGGCGTAGGGTGGCTGGCGTGATACTCCGGCCCCCGCTCTTCTTGGTCGAGATCACCAGCTTGCTGCAATCCAGGCCGCGGATGGACCGCCCAACGATGCCCTCCGTTCTGTAGGCTTCCGCCGTATCGATAAAATTGATCCCGGCGTCGAGCGCGGCTCGGACAACGGCGACGGATTCAGCCTCAGACTTGCCGGTGCTCTGCCCGGCGCGACTGGGCCCGCCACAGCCCACCCCCATCACCGTTACGTCCAACCCGGTGCGACCCAGTGTCTTGGTTTCCACAATAGGGCCTCCCAAGCGAAGAGCCCCTCTCCCATCCGCGTCTGCCCGGAATGGGAGAGGGGAGAGAGAACAACGCTACAAGTCTAGTGGACACTCTCGCGCTTTCTGTCTGCCCCCTCTCCCGTACTCCGCGGACGGCGACAGGAGAGGGGTGGGTGCGTCTGCGCACACGGGGTGAGGGCTCCCCCCCTTACCCGTAGATCTTACCTTCCGCTATATCCGCCGTGCCGCCACCGCCTCCGCTGAAGTCCACCGCGTTGAACTCGGCACGGGCGGCCATCCCCATCAGCCCGGCATCGCTGGAGAGCGCCAGAAACTGGAAGCCCTGGGCAATCCGCATCGAGACCTCGGCGCCGCTGCCGCAGTGCTTGCCCGCGGCGGTGCCCACGGCCTTCGCCGCGCGGAGGACCTCCTGGATGGCGGCCTCGTGCTCCGTACCGGGGCCGGTCTCCTTGGCCTCCATCGAGAGAGCCAGGTCCGCCGGCCCGATAAAGCAGCCCACGACGCCATCAACCGAGAGGATCGCCTCCGCCTGCTCGACTGCCCTGACCGTCTCGATCATCACGATGATCGTCAGATTCTTCTGGGCCCAGGTACGGTAATCGCCGTCAATGTAAGGCGAGACACGGCTGCCGCCCCAGCTCCGGAGGCCCTTCGTCGCGTATTTCATATTGGCGACCGCCTTCCTGGCCTCCTCGGGGCTGTTGACCATCGGGACCACCAGGCCCAGGGCGCCGGCATCCAGCGTGCGCTGGATCCAGACGGTGTCGTTCCACGGCACCCGCGCCATCGGCACCGCGCCACCCAGCTGGGTGGCCCGGAAACAATTGACCATCGTGTCAAACCCCACCGGGCTGTGCTCCACATCGACCACCAGCCAATCCCACCCGACGTGCGCCATGCTCTCCGCTGCAGCCGGTGAGCAGAGCGACAGCCAGGACCCCACGGCGGGTTGCCCGCTGCGCAGCTTAGCCGTCACCGGGTTTGTCGCGAACTTGTTGATGCCGATACCACCCATGTCTAGTCTCCTGTGTCGTCTGTCTGAACATTGCTCTAAGTGTAGTCCCGATAGCCGCGGGCGCCATCGACAACACCCGATTCTGTCATTCCGGGTAGGTTTTCACCCACCCGACACTGGACACGTCAAGGAAGCGAGGAATCCTATGCTGCAACAGCAGGAGCCGCAGCGACCGCAGGAGTTGTGGCTGCAGCGTCCGTGACACAAGATTCCTCACTCTCACACTACGGAGAGCGCATCGGCTGCCGGACACGTTCGGAATGGCAGATCGGAATCCGATACTTCCCCGGAATCCTGTCATCGAATCACCGTGGATTCCCAGGCAGTTGCCTATCCTCCGAATGGAGACTAGAATCGCCGATATTGCGACACAGCGAGAAATCCACCACCGATCTCCGCGGGTAGATCCGGGGAGTTCGCGAAGATTCGTGGTTGAGAATCAGGGGGGAGAGCAGACTATGCTAGAAAGCCTGGCTGCGGAACAGGGACGACTGCGCATCACGGCACTCAAGGCGGTACAGATCAAGAGCTGCTACCAGTCCTTGGTCAAAGTGGAGACCGATGCAGGCATCGTCGGCTACGGAGAAGCCGGCGGGCCTGGCCCCATGACCCGGGGAAATCTGCGCTACTTCGAGACCTACCTGCTCGGCAAAGATCCCCTGGAGATCGACAGGCTCTTCAACCTGATGATCAACCTGCAGCACCCGAACCGCCCTCATATCCCGACCGTCAGCGGGGTGGACATCGCCCTCTGGGATATCGCCGGCAAGGTACTGAACCGTCCGGTATCCCAGCTGCTGCGTGGGCAATATCGCAGCGAGATTCCAATCTACATCAACACAGGCGGGCCTGCAGATTGGTTTGACAAGGGCGCCTGCAGGGCCTGGGCAGCCGAGATCGAAGCGCATCCCTTCGGGCTGAAGGCCATCAAGATGGACTTCAAACGTCTGCTGGGGAATCCGTTACCGCGGGATCTGATGCATGTCGGACATCGTACGACGATGCTGCGGGTCTGCGACATCAAGCTCATCGGTCAGGCCTATGGGAATCTTCGCAGTGCCCTCGACCCCAAGATCGATATGATCGTACACTGTCACAATGAGTTCGACCTGCCCAGCGCCATCGGTCTGGCCAAGGCAGTCGCCCCCCTCCAACCCCTGTGGATCGAGGATGCGTTGCCCGTGCTCTACAACGACACACCTGGAAGCGCTTCAGGGACGCCTCGCCGGTGCCTGTGCTGACCGGTGAGAAACTGGAGCTGACGCGCGAGTTCGAGCCCTTCCTGGTCAACCAGGCGGTCGACATGCTGCAGCCCGATATCCTCTTCGCGGGCGGCCTGACAGGATCGTGGCAGATCGCCGATATGGCGGACAGGCACTACATTCCCGTCACCGCGCACAGTATCGGCACTGTCGTGCAGAACGCGGTGACCGCGCACTTTGCCGCATCAGCGCGCAACTTCGTGATGGCCGAAACCCGCCTGGGCAGTGGCCACACACTCGATGACCGGATTGAGGAGAAGCTGGAGGTCGTTGACAGCAAACTGGCGGTGCCGACCGGGCCGGGCTTGGGTATCACACTCGTGGAAGAAGCCGTGCGCGCCAACATGGCGCCACGGGAACCGTATTGGGACTGAACTAAGGAACATAAGTGAACCATGAAGGCAAGAGAGTTACTCGAGCACTTCCTCTCCCGGGCGACATGGGTGGATCGCGAATCCACCGTGGACCGGATCATCGCCGGGGACGGCGAAGCGGAGTTCGATCATTGTCTGGTATCCTGGATACCAAGCTTCGAGGTACTACGGGCTATGGTTGAGCTGGGCGTGCAATTGCTGGTCTGCCACGAACCAACCTTCTGGCGTCATGTCGACGATACGCCCACAGAGGATCCCATGGATCAGATCAAGTCGCGCTACATCAATGATCACGCGCTCGTTATCGTCCGCAACCACGACTGCTGGGACCGGTGGCCGGATGTGGGAATCCCCTGGGCCTGGGCTGAGCACCTCGGGCTTGAGGCTCCGCCGGTAGCCATTGGGGCCGATGGCTGCCAGCACCGGTATGACATCGAGCCAACGCCGCTGGACACATTTGCCCGACAGGTTGCTGAACGCTGTCGACATCTCGGCGAGCCGCTGGTGCAGGTAACAGGTGACGCCTCACAACT
>CBFCZM010000269.1:0-4496 GCA_965602565.1 uncultured Anaerolineae bacterium | reverse complement strand
GACGCCGCCTTGAGGATGTCTGTCAGCCACGCGTGGGGGGCGCAGTCTATCTGCATCCGCGTGGCCAGATCGCCGATCTGGCGGCCGACGGTCAGCCCGCCGCAGCGGCTCAGGTCGGGCTGTAGCACGTCTACACGCCCGGAACGGGCGAGGGCCTCGAAGGCTTCGTAGCCCGAGGCCTGCTCCCCGGCAGCGATTCGGAGCGTCGTGCACCGCTCGGCGATCCGGGCATAGCCCTCTACATTGTCGGGATGCAGGAAATCCTCCAACCAGACAACGTTCAGATCCTCAAGTGCCTGAACCAGGATCCCCCAATCTTTCAGCGACCTCGGCCGATAGGGCTGATCATACGAGATACCATACCAGCCGCCATCCACCATCAGCGCAATGCCGGGCCCCGACGCCTCGCGGGCCGCCTGCACGAGCGCGATATCCAGGGCAAGATCGCGTCCGAAGACTCCCCAGCCGAACTTGATGGCCCTGAACCCCGCTGCCAGGTAACCCTCCACTGCGGCTTGCATCGCGTCCGGGGTAGGGCGGAAGAGCGTCGAGGCATAGGCTCGTACCTGCTCTCGGTACTTGGCCCCCAACAGAGCCCAGACGGGTTGGCCCAACGCCTTTCCGGTGATGTCCCACAGCGCGATGTCGACGCCGGAGATCATGTGCATCCCGGCGCCCTGGCGCCCGTAGTAGGCAAGATAGCGGAGCATCTTCTGCTGCACGCGTTCGCGCTCCAGAGGGTTCTCACCGATGAGCGCCGCGCGCACTGACTCGAAGCCGATCTGCCCTCCTGATGGGGCTTCCACGATGGCCTTGCCGACGTGGGGCTGTGTTTCGACGTCGGACCAGCCTACGATGCCCTCGTCGGTCGTGATCTTGATGAGTGAGACAAACCGGACACCGTGGGCCTCCATGGCCTCTGACGGGTCGGGATAGTCTTTGCCGGTGTCCAGCACGATGGCCTCGACGTTGCTGATCTTCATCTCAACTGCCTTCCTTCTGATCCGCCCCAAAGACGAAGGCGACCTTGAGTGCTCGACTATGGCCCGTCGCCGCCAGCGTCAGGGCCTCTTCGTAGCGCTCCAGGGGAAAGGTGTGTGTGACAAGCTCATCTACTCTGAGCGTGGGGTCACTCAGGTGGGCGATGGCGTCATCCAGTCGATCCTCGTCGCTGCAGGCGCCGACGATCTCGAGTTCCTCGATGTGTACCCTGAAGAGGTCGACGGGGGTCTCGCCGGGCAGCGCTGAAAAGACCACGAGTCTTCCCTTGGGGCGCAGCAATGCGATACTCTGCCGTACTGCGTCGGGACTGCCCACGGCCAGAATCGCCGCATCGTAGCCCAGATCCCCGGCCTCCGCTCGGAGGCGTGTCACGGGATCCGGCATGGCTCTGGTGTTGATCGTGATGCTGCCCCCGGCGAACCCCAATCGGAAGTCCTCCCAACCTGCCAGCACTCTCTTTCGGAGGGGCAGCGAGGCGGCCAATCGCGCCATCAGGATGCCGAACGGGCCGTCCCCGATGATAAGCAAGCTGCCTCCCACTGGCGGTGCAGCCTGAGCCAGAGCCTCAAGACAGACACACACCGGCTCAGCCAGCGCCGCTGCGGTGAAAGGCACTGACTCCGGGATCCGCCGAGCACGGTCGGCGCGCACCGGGAAGTACTCGGCAAAGGTCCCCTGCCGGTTAATGGCGAAGTGCTCCACGTTGGCGCAGAGGTGGCCCCAGCCGCGTTGGCATGCCGCGCAGCGCCCGCACGGGTGCACGGGATGTGCAGCGACCCGATCCCCGATCTGGAACCCTCTCACGTCTGCGCCCACTGCGGTGACGGTCCCGGCGCCCTCGTGGCCCATCACCACGGGGAAATCGATGTTGAAGGGATTCTCTCGGATGTCGTTGAGGTCGGAGGTGCAGATGGTTGTCGCCCCCGTTCTGATCAGCAGTTCATCATCGTTGATCGCCGGGACGGGGAGATCTATCAGAGTGACTTGCCCCACGCTTTGCAGCTGCACTGCCTTCATTGCGCGATTCCCAGCAGACCCATGGCATCCCGCGTCAGGATGGATTCGATCGTTTCCTCGGTGACGCGGGGCAGGCCACTGGTGCCTGTTACCGTGTTGACATTTCGCAATCCATCAATGGACTCCTGCGCACCGGCGAAGGGGTAGTCTGTGCCAAAGAGTAGTTTGTGCGTGACCTTGTACTCCTGGGCGGTGATGAGCATATTGTAGAATTGCCAGGGCCGGTAGAAGAGCGCGGAGATGTCCGCATAGACGTTTGGGTGCTTGCGGATCACGGCCAGACACTCCCCGTAGAAGGGGTGGCCCAGGTGCGCGAGCACCATCCGCAGCTCAGGGTGGCGGATGGCGACCTCGTCGAAGAGCCACGGGCGGCTCACACCCAGGGGCGCGGCCCGATTGAAGGTGGTTCCGGTGTGGAAGACGATCGGCAATGCCTTGGCTTGGCAGTATTCGTAGACTGAATCACAACGCGGATCGCGGGGGTCGAAGCCGGCGTAGATCGGCCCGAGCTTCAGGCCCTGCAGCCCCAGGTCCTCCACAGCGTGGGTCAGCTCGTCCATATAGCCGGGCTGCGTTGGATCGCAGCCCGCGAAGCCGACGAGCTTCTCCGGCGCCTGATCGACAAAGTCGGCGACGAAGGTATCGGGCACCCAATAGCCCGTCAGTCTGCCCTTGAGGCCGAACACGATCACGCGATCAAACGGCGCCACGTCGGTGATGAAGTCGTCGAACCGAACTGTGAGATCCAATGGTCGACCGCGAGAGATGTCGGCCTCGCGTACCGTGGCTCGATCGAAGTGCAGCGCTTGGTTCCAGGCGTGGGTGTGAACGTTCTGCATTGGCACTCCTCTGTCAGGGCAGGACGCTGTAGGGTTTGATGGCACCGCGTCCGCGCATGGGTACGAACCCCTCTGCGTAGTCACAGCCCACGGCCTGGCCCCAATAGCCGTCAAGACGACGGCACAGCCGATCGAATCCGGCACCAAGGGCCTGTTGCATCGCTGTCTCCTGCGACTGGTGCGAGGCCATCAGGGCGATCTTCGCGTCTTCATAGACGCTGATGTCGACGAAATGGCTAGCGGGGAATGAGACGGGACCGTGTGGGGCGACCATGAAGACAGCTGGGTGTTCGTCCAGTGGCGGGCTTGCCGTGGGCAGAACCGGCAGACAGGCCTGCATCGCGCAGTGGCGCACCAGGGCGCAGACGGTTGTGTGATCGAGGTTGTAGTCTTCGTGATAGTGGGTGAAGATGAGCTCCGCGCGGGTGGCTCGAATGGCCTCGATGAGCTTCATCCGTACCTCCGGTGTGTCGTAGAGGAACTCATCGGGCTCACGCAGGTTGATGTACTCAGCGCCCAGTAGATTGGACAGTGTCCGCATCTCGCTGTCGCGGATGCGGGCCGCTTCGCCGGGGTCGATCTCTGGTTTCTGGACGAAGCCTTTGGTGCCGTCGGTGAGCGTGACAAAGGCGAGCCGGTCGCTGCGGGCCCGGCACTTCAGAAGTGTGCCCAGGCACTGCATCTCATCATCTTGATGGGCCATGATGGCGACAACGTGCACGTGTGTTCCCCCCAATCGGGTCGTGCGACCTGGGTTGAGTGATTGGCCTTCTATCGTAGGAGAGATGGTGATTCTGTCAATTGCCGATACTCGTATCTCCAAAGCTTGACAACGTCCCTCTTTCATTGTACGATCAAGTCGATCTCTTGTGGAATCGATTTCATAACGAGCGAGGCCATGCCCACGATCTATGATGTTGCCGAACGCGCCGGGGTCGCTCCGGCGACGGTCTCACGGGTAATCAACGAATCGGGCTATGTGAGCGAGGAGACCCGGGTTCGTGTCAGGCGTGCGATTGACGAATTGGGGTATACGCCCAATCGGTTGGCGCGTGGGCTGCGGTCCAAGCAGACCCAGACAATCGGACTGGTTGTTACAGATATCACGAACCCTTTCTGGACGACGGTGGCGCGCGGCGTGGAGGATGCCGCGAATCAGGCAGGATTCAGCGTCATCCTGTGTAACACTGACGAGTCTGATGCCAAGCAAGACCAATACGTGAATCTGCTTCTCGAAAAGCAGGTGGATGGATTCCTCCTGGTGCCAGCCACTCGCCATGGGACCGCGGTCTCTCTGGTACAGGAGCGCGCCGTGCCGATTGTGGTGTTGGACCGGCGGGTGCCACTCCCCGTTGACACGGTGCGCGGCGATTCTGAAGGCGGGGCCTACCAGCTTACGGAGCATCTATTGAGACTGGGGCACCGGCGGATTGCTCTCCTGGGTGGCTCTGTGGACGTGTCGACCGCGCAGGAGCGTGCGGTGGGGTACCGCCGTGCATTGGAAGAGGCCGGGATCCCGGTGGATGAATCGCTGATCCTGCACCGTGCATTCACGCAGCAGGCCGGCTATGCGATGACACAGGCGGCACTCAAGATGGAGCTGCGCCCGACGGCGCTCTTTGCCGTCAACAACTTCAT
>CBFCZM010000268.1:0-4503 GCA_965602565.1 uncultured Anaerolineae bacterium | reverse complement strand
TCCTGAGCCACCTTCGTCTGCCAGACGGCCTGGGAGCATCCGCCGGATATCGGCATGGCCACCATAAAGAAGAAGTTGTTGATCGCTATCAGCGGAATCGACAGGCGCAGTCCGAAAAGCAAGGTCGTGATGCCCATGACCGTCTCGGCGACATAGATGCCCCATATGCGCCGCCTGGGACCGCCCCAGGTGCTCATCAGCAAGGTTCCCACCAGCATGCCCAGCCCCCCGGCGGCGTTGAGGTACCCCAGCACATCCGGTGTGGTCATCCCGAGGATGAGTGGTGTGTACAGCGCGAAGGTGATGCTCAGGAAGAAGTTGACGATCGCAAAGGTGATCAGGAGGCCGAAGAGCCCGGCTCGGCCGCGGATGTAGGTCCATCCAAACGCGGCTTCCTTCCAGAAAGAGCCCCTGGCCACTTTCCCCTCTTCGGAGGCTTCGGGCTGCGGGAACCGGACGGCGAGCAATGTCCCCAGCGCGACCAAGTATGTAGCAATGTCGATCAGTAACACGACTCTGAGTCCGGAGCTGACGAAGAGTGCGCCAGCGATCGCCGGGGCGGCCAGTTGGCTGATGGCTTCGCCGATCTGTGTCATACCGCCGGCCCGGCCCAGGTGCTCTTTCGGCACCAGCAGGGAGGTAGCTGCTGAGTAAGCGGGCCACTGGAACGCGCTGAACGCCGAGTTCAGAAAGGCCGCGACGTAGACGTGCCACACCTCGAGATTGCCGGTCAGTACCATCACGAGAATGAAGCCGGTGCTCAGGCCGGCGCCGGTATCGCTGAGGATCATCAGCGTACGGCGATCCCAGCGGTCGGCAAGCACGCCGGCAAGGGGGGAGAGCGCGACATACGGCAGCGCTGAGGAGAGCATCGTGATGGTGAAAAGCGTTGGAGAGCCTGTCGCTTCGTAGACCCAGACACCCATCGCGAACTTGGTCAGCGCGGAGCCCAGCGTTGAGACGAGCTGGCCTGCCCAGACGATGATGAAGGTAGCCATGCTGTTGCGGGAGGTTCGTGGTGTCATATTCCTGATCTTTCGCGATAGGTGCAGATGCCGGCGCGATACTACCGGCGTCTCCTTGCCCGGCCCCATACCGCCAGCACCAGTGCTACCATCAGTATTATGAAGCTCCCGCCGACGAAGATCCACTTGACGAAGGTGAATATCGGGGCCAGCACGTCGACCAGAGGCGTGCGGGCCGGATAGCGCCCGATCACCAGCGCAGCCGTGACGTTCTCAAGGTAGTCGAAGAGGGCGCCGATCACAGGGACGAGGTTGGCGCGCTGCCACAGGCTCTGCGGCGTGGAGGCTTGCCGGGATAGCCAACTGACGGCTGTCACCAAGAAGGCAACATAGACCATAGGCCAGATCAAGTCAAAGGTGAACCGCACTCTGACGTAGTCCATTCGCCCTGCCGGCCCAAAGGCTTCGGCCATCCGGTAGAGGTCGCCGGCCGAGTAGATGAGGGACATATCCGGCGATCCGGCCCCACCGGCGTCCGTGCCTGCCGCCTGTTTTGGCAGGACCAGTGCAGTGAAGAGCAGAAAGACCACCAATGCGATCAAGGTGACCCGCCCTGTCGAGAGTTTGTGCAGCCCATCGGAGAGATCTCGCATCACATTCCGGCTCCAGCTTGACGTGGATAGTCTGGGTCATAGAATACACGCATCGCGGCAGTGAGCAATGGAGTTGGGATTCCTCTTGCATGTTGGACCGATCCCCCGATTGATCAGGAGGTATTAGCATGCCGATACTGGATGACCTGAAGACGCTGTGTGAGTGTGAGGACTTCCCCACCATCCCCCCAACCTGGTGCGCTGTCAACTACCTGCTGCTCAAGCACGCAGGCGTGGTCGATCTACCTTTGGGTGCCGTGGTGGCGGCGTCGGGCGAGGCCGCTGTCTTCAGCTACAACCCGCACGACTTTGCCCCGATGTACTTCGGCACGATCGGTGGCAGCGAGCGGCTGCACCGGGCCACGGGCTACCGGAATGAGGGTGTCCGCACGAAGGATGCGAAGGAAGCCTTCGCGTTCATCAAGGCCACGATTGACGGTGGCAAGGGCGTCGGGGTGGCGGGGCCGGAGATGGGCATCTGCTACGGCTATGAGGATCCCGGCACTCAGGAGGAGCGCACTGTCTTTGGTGTCGCCAACTGGGGCCCGGGCTTCGACGGCGCCTACACCTGGGAGAAATATGTCGCCTATGTCAACGACTTCGGCATGAACGAGGGCTTCTTCACGGTCGAGAAGTCCGGGGAGCCCGGTGCACCTGAAACCATCGTCGATATGATCGCTGAGCAGGCCGTCGTCTGGCAGGAGTCGCACCCCGCGACGGCGTACGGGCGGAACCAGGAAGAGTACGGACTTCGCGCCGCCAGGCGCTATATCGACGATGTGACCGATCCCGAGATCCGGCGTACCATCGACAGCCCCTACATCAACTGCCATGCCCTGCTTTTCCAGCACAGCGGCAGGTATTGGCTGGGCACGTATCTGCAGGATGTGGCCGGGCAGATGCCGCCGGAGCAGCAGGACCTGGTTGCGGAGGTCGGTACGCACTATCTTCAAGCTGCGACAGAGCTCAGACGCTTCCAGGAGTACAATATCCTCGAGGGCAAGAGCGAGGACGAGATCGCGGAGGCCCTGACCTGGCTGGAGACGGCGTACCAGGCGGAGGCGCTGGCCGTGAAGAAGCTGGAACAGCTGCGCGCGCTGCGCTCCGGTGGCGGGTAACCCGCGCCGGTCGCAGCATTGAAGTGGTCGCCGTTCTCGTGGGTGATGAAGAGCACGTCCAGACCCTGTGCGATCGCCGTGGCCGGAACCGGCGAAGGCTGCAGCCTGAGACTGAGATCCGAATCCAGGTCGAAGGCGATCAGCTGCTCCTGCGCGTGGATGAGCCAGCTCAGATTGCCCAACCAGCATGCCGCGATCCCTGAGGGGGAGGCGGTGAGTTCCTCCAGGATTGCGTTGTGCATAGGGTCCCGACAAGACTAGATCAGCGTCGTCAACACGGCGTTCTGCGCGTGCAGGAGGTATTCCTTCGCCTCATAGACGTGGTCGCCGAGATAGGCCATCGCGTCCGCCGAGACCTCCTCACCTCGTGTGACAGGCGGACACGGCAGAAAGAGCACGTCTGAGGGCGCAGATCGCAGCCGGTCCGCCGTGATCTGGTGGGGAAGGAATTGTGCCGCGATACGAGCGTGATCTTCGTCGCTCTTTCGCCGTGGCCAGCAGTCGGTATAGACCACGCCGGCATCCCTGAGCTCTGCCTCCAGATCGTGACTCACGCGCAGTGTGCCCACGGCGTTCTCGCGTGCGCATGAGAGGAAGTCGTCCCTTGCAGCGAATCCTTCCGGGCAGACTTGCACTACCTCGATCGGCAGGCGCGCGGCAGCCGCAAACCAGGGATGGCACAGGTTTGTCGCCTCGCCTGCAAAGATCACTTTCAGATCGTCCAGGCTACCTCGCTTGGACCGCACGTAGGCCAGATCGCCCAAGATCTCGCACGGATGGTTGAAGTCGGTCCTGGCGTTGATGACGGGCTTGCCGGATGCGGCGGCGAGCCGCTGCATATGGCACAAGGTCCGCGTGCGGGTCACGATGCCGTCGAACCAGTTGCCCAGATACCGTGCGACGTCCTCTATGGACTCGCGTGCATCGAGCTGTCCTGGAACCTGAACCGCGATGCCGCCCATCCGGGCAATCCCCAGCTCGAACGACACCCGGTTGCGGAAGCCCCCGGCATCCCAGATCAGCGCCAGTGACTTGCCCTTGAGGTCCTGGGGCAGCTTGCCGGCTCGCGCGGCATCGCGCAATGCGTCGGCGAGATCCAGCAGTGCGGTGATCTCCGCTTCGGTGTAGTCGAGGAGTGTGATGAAGTCTTTGGCCATGAGAGGACTCCTTGGATTGGGGCGTGTCGGTCACCGGCGATTCTAGCACAGGGACCTACTGCAGCCGAATCCCTGGAGCTGTGGGATGCTTTGCAGGTTTGGCGCCGACGATGATGGAGATTGTGATCGAGTATGGGCTAGAACTGCTTCCTCGCCGGCTGACTGCGCAGATGGGCATCAGCTCATAGGCCCAGACGTGAGACACGCCCGAGCTATGTCACCTCCTGCATGCCGGCCTGTGCATCAGCGATGATGCGCCACGTGTCGGTGAATGTGTCCGGCGGCAGTGTGCGATCGCTCTCGGGTTTCCTGGTCAACGTAAGCGCACCACTGGGACACGTCGATACGCAGAGTCCGCAGCCGATGCAGCGATCGGCGTCTAGCACTACGTGCGTATCGTCTTTGGCGAGGGCCCCCATCTGGCAACGATCCAGACAGGTCCAGCACCCCAGGCACAAGCTGGCATCCAGTTGGGCAATGAACGCGCTGGCGACGGCTTCGGATGGTCGAGGGTGTTGCTTCAGCCCTCCCAGGATGCCACAACAGCAGCCGCAACAGCAGCAGATCGCGGCGGCATCTTTGGAGTTCGTGGGTTGGACAACCAAGTTGG
>CBFCZM010000267.1:0-4525 GCA_965602565.1 uncultured Anaerolineae bacterium | reverse complement strand
AACAGACGAGCCAGGTAGGTATTCCCGTACCCACCCAGGGCAACCATCGCAACTGTGACGTCTTTCATCGTGCCTCCTGTGACCAGTCGTTCCACTCTATGCCGGGATGTCCGCAGAGGCCCACCAGCGACACCTGAAAGCACACACTAGCCAGGTCAGCATGAACGGTGTCGGTACTTGGCCCGACAGCACCCCTATGGAGAGCTTCTTTGGATCGCCCAAAGCTGAACGCGTACATCAAATGCCCTGCTCTGCGCGCCGACGAGCACGTATCGATCTCTTCGCTTACATCGAGTCTTTCCACAACACACGGCGTCTGCATTCCTCTGTCGGCTACCCTATTCCGTGGCCTCTGAGAACGCCTATCTGCTGGATCAGGAGCTTCGGTTATCTTCGTGTCCACCAGATCGGGGGAAGGTCTCCTTATCGCTTTCTCGCCTCCCCGCTCTATCGCCCTCTCGCTCGCCCCAGAACCATGTCGATCCGCCTGATGGCCTCGTAGACCGCACGGCCCGAATGGTAGCACGCCTTCCACGGCGTGCCGATCCCTGGCCCCAGGATCTTGCCTGTCTCGCTGACCAGCGTCATCCACTCTCCCAGACTAGAGTGGATAAGGTGCTTGCGGACGAAATCCCACGTCAACAGGAAGGCCTCTGCATATCGCTCGTCGCCCATGATCTCGTAGCTGTCCAAGAAGCCCACGAGCACTTCCGCGTTCTGCCAGAACTCCTTGTCCGTCACGAACGCGGGTCCGTGGTGTGGCCCGTCACGGTAGACGCCGCCGCGCGCGTGGTCCAGTCCGAATGCCAGCGCGTGATCCACCAGCCGGCGGACCACAGGTCTATAGGTGTCCCGCGGCTTCCTCAGTACCTCGCCTGCGCGCACCAATAGCCAAGCCAGCTCAACATTGTGGCCATAGGACGTCGTATCGGTCGGCACCTCGACAGAGCCGCCCTCGCGGTCCGCATTGAACGTCCGCCGGATGGCGATCGCCGGAATCGGGTTGAAGTCCAGGTCGTACTGGTTGCCGCCGCAGCCGCTATCGGGATCGATCATATGTGTGAGGATGATATCGATGACCTCCTGCAGCCGGCGCTTGTGGATCTCCTTGCCGGACGCCTGTGCCAGCACGGTGAAGCACTCCAGCAGGTGCATATGGATGTCCAGCGACTTGCGATCCCCGGCGCAGAACCCGCCGGGCGAGAGCTGCCAGTCAGGCTCCAGGTTCTCATAGTAGCCGCCCCGCGCCGTGTCAACGCAGTAGCGCTGCAGCAGATCGAAAGTGCGCTCCGCGTAGTCCAGGGCCCGCTCATCGCCGGTCGAAAGATAGTAGGTCGCGAGTACGTAGATCGCGAAACTCTGACCGTAGACCACCTTACCGTCGTCGAGCAGTGTGCCATCGCGTTTCACCAGCCAGTTCCAACCGCCGTGCTCGGTGTCCCAGAAGTTGTCGATGAAGAAATCCACCCCCTGGCGCGCCGCCTCCCGGTACTGCGGGTTCTCAGGATCGATCATATTGAAGAGCGAGAAACCCCAGATCATGCGCGTCTGGGTGACAATATGCTTATCCGTCTCATCCCCAATCAGGTTTCCCTGATCGTCATAGCAGACGAGATAGCCACCGTGGACCGGATCGACGCCGCGCGCCGTCCAGAATGGCATGATGCCCTCGCGCAGGTGCGACACCAACTGTGATCGCGCCGCCAACAACCGGGTTTTCATCGCTTCATCCATACTGTCTCCTCAGAAAACCTCGCGAGCAAGCGGGAAAGCGAAAAGGCGATATCAAGGACCTCAGAACCTCCCCCTATTTGGTGGCCCCTACGCCTTAGCGTCCTGTGGGAAGAAGTTCGGCAGATGCTCCCGGTGCGCTTCCAGCAGTTCGTCCCGCATGGCCTCCGCGACCGGCCGGTCCGTCACCGCACCATCAGCCAATAGCGCCTCCACGAAGAGGTTGCGATCACCCCTGAGCGCCGCCTCTACCGTCAGGCGGATGGCGGCCAGTTTGCGCATCACGATCGCCGCCAGCGCATCCGAGAGATCCGGAACGTGCATCGGGTAGAGACCCGAGGCCGTGGCAACCACCGGCACCTCCAGGATGGCCTCCGGTGGCAGGTTGGGCACCGTACCACGGTTGGGCACGTTGGCCGCGAAGATCTCACGGCGATCAAAACGCAGACTGCGCAAGATATTGAGCAGTTGTTCGTGCTCGCCGGCGGCATGCTCAAAGATCCATTCGTCGAGGGGCTCCTCGCCCAACGCCTGGGCGCGCATGTGCTCGTAGATGCGGTCGCCGCCGGCGATGGTGTCCTCGAACGAATAGGCATCCACGCCCAGTGTCCTGCCGTAATACGACCCACCGGGGAAGCGTTCCGGGAAGAACTCCGTGACGTGGCGGTCGTTGGCAGAGGGATAGGCACCGTACGCCTCGAAGAGCATCCAGGAGAAGGGGTTGGACGCTATGAAGGGATCCGGAGACGCCGCATTCAGCTTCTCGCGCACAACCGGCCACATGTCGCGGCCCTGCCATCTCAGATCATGGATGAAGGTGAGGTGATTGAGCCCCGCGAAGCGCGTCGTCGAGGCCCCAACCGGCGCTCCCACAAGTCCCATCAGCTGGCGGCTCACGTCAAAGGTGCCGTGACAGAGCCCCACCGCCGCACACGAGGTCGCCTGGCGGATGGCGCAGCAGTTGGCGGTCATCGGGTTGCTGTAGTTGAAGAGCCACGCCCGGGGGCAGAGCTCGCCGACATCCTGCGCGATCGCCACCAAGGCCGGGATCATGCGCATCGCGCGCGAGATCCCGCCGGGCATCGCCGTGTCGCCGACGGGCTGGACCACGCCATAGGTGCGCGGGATGAAGACATCGGCCTCCCACGCACGGCGCCCTCCCACGCCAATGGTCAACACCACCACGTCGGCATCCGGCAGCAGATCCCGTCGATCCTCAGACGCCTGAATCCGGATGTCGGCCCCTGTCGCCTCCACCATACGCCGGCAGAGACCTTCCGCCGTCTCCAGCGCCTCGGGATCGATATCGCACAATCCCAATTCCCATGGGCCCAACTTGGTGTCGCGGATCATGTCCGCGACCAGCCCTTTGGTGAACATGGCGCTGCCCGCGCCGATCAGAACGAGTCTGGTCCTGGTGTCGCTCATCGTGTATCCGCTCCTACATACTATCCTGCCCTAAGCGGACCACAGTCCGCGTTCTGCGTCGCCCGCCCCTGCCTCGGGCGACGCCGACAAGAGCCGCACTGGGGTGCGGCGATCCCAAAGCAGTCCGCGTTCTGCATCCCCCGCCCACACCTCCGGCGACTCCGAAGAGAGCCGCACTGGGGTGCGGCGATCCCAAAGCAGTCCGCGTTCTGCTCCGCCCGCCCCCTACTCCGGCGAGACGCCCTGAGACGCGAGGATTGACTGCACCTCGCGCACATCCACCTGCCGCGGCGTGACCTCGTGCCGAATGCACAGCGCCGCCGCAACGCCGACAGCTTGGCCCATCAACACACAGATCGGCATCACACGGAAGTTGGAGTGCGCTTTGTGGGTCCCCGAGATGTTGCGGCCTGAGAGATACAGATTCTCGACTTGCTTCGGCACAAAGCAACCATATGGAATGGTGTAGTGCTTGGGTTGGCTGAAGTGCACCTGCGCACCGGTCTCATCCAGGCCACTGCCCGTCAAGTTGTGCACGTCGAAGTTGAAGTGAACCTTGGGCACGACCCAGTCCTCGAAGACACGCGCGGTGAGGATATCCTCCTCTGTGATCTCGTACTCACCCTCGAAGTGCCGCGTCTCGCGCACGCCGATCTGCGAGGCAGAGCTGATGACGTAACACTGCTCAAAGCCCGTGACATAGGTACGCAGGAAATCCACGATGGCGGGAATCTGGCGGCGACACTCGTGGTCTGCGCGCGTGACATCCTCCACTTTGGTGCCATCCACGTTGATGCTGTTGGTCATATTGCACGTGACCACACCGGGCAGTGTGGAGCAATAGATCAGAAGATGTCCCGCCGGGAACGGCAGGTGTCGTTTGGCGACTGACTGGATATCTCCTTGGGGCGTATCGTAAGTATCCTCAAAGCCGCCGACAAAGCGCACCACTCGGTCGGTATCCACGCCCGCTACCTTGAACATCAGGGTCATCGGCTGCATCTTGCCGTCGCCGTCCCGCCCCTTGGTGTAGGGCACACCGGCCTTGGCTGCGATGTCGCCGTCGCCGGTGGCATCCACTACGATCCTGGCCATGATTGCCTCGCGTCCGGACTTGCTCTCGGTGATGATGCCCTTGACGACATCATCCTCGACAATGGCCTCGCCCGCCAAGGTATACAGCTGCCACGCCGCGCCCGCCTCACTGAGCATATCAAGCAGCACGAGCTTCAGCTTCTCGGGATTGATGAGATGAGGGTCCTCGCCCTCCTGGGCGCGGCGCAGGATCTCACCATAGATGCCGACAGGCTCCGTGCGCCCGGTCCAGTGGCTCATCAGCCCGGTGGTAGCGACACCCCCCACGGCC
>CBFCZM010000266.1:0-4552 GCA_965602565.1 uncultured Anaerolineae bacterium | reverse complement strand
GGGACACGTTCGATGATCGGGCGGATGAAGCCCTGGACCATCAAGCTTTCGGCGCTAGGCCTGGGCAGCCCGCGAGCCTGGAGATAGAAGAGTTCCTCCGGATCAATGTGCGAAACGGTGGCCCCGTGGCTGCAGCGCACATCGTTCGCGATGATCTCCAGCCCCGGGATCGCGTGGGCACGGGCATCGTCCAGCAGCAGGTTGTTGTTCACCTGGTACCCTTCGGTGCCACCGCCGGCCTGTGTTTCGATGCGGATCATGCCGTAGAAGACGGTGCGCGCGCGGTCGCGCAGCACATTGCGGAACAGCAAGTCGCTGTAGGTGTTGGGCGCCCTGTGATGCTGGTAGGTGCTCTGGTCCACGTGTTGGTGATCGTAGGGGAAGCTGAATCCTGCCATCGTTGACCGGGCTCGGGTCGCGTTCAGGTTTGCGCGCAGGAATTCCTTCGTCATCCCCCCGCCCATCGACCCGGCGACCCACACCATGTTGGCATCCTGTGCCACCTGGGCTTCTTGGACCGACACTGAATACCGGTGATGGCCCCAATGCTGCAGGCTTACGTAGCGGACGCGGGCGCCAGCTTCGGCGTAGATCTCCACGACCTCGGCGTTGACCTCATCCTTCAGGTCTTGCGACACTCGATCTTGGATGAGCGTGACGCGACTCCCGGTTTCGGCGACCACCAATGTGTGGTGCAGCCCGGTGCCGCCGTCCGCATCATAGGAGATCAGTGACTGGAGCGGTCGTGCGACGTTGACCCCGGCGGGGACGTGGACGAATGTCCCTCCGTGCCACAGGGCGGCGTTGAGAGCCGTGAACTTGCTGAAGTCCGGTCGCGTGGTGGTGCCCTGCATCCAGTAGCGGCGGATCAGGTCCCCGTGTGTGCGCAGGGCTCTGTGTAGACCCTCAAAGACCACGCCTTGACCCGCGATTTCGGGGCGCATTGTTGCGTGGGTTCGCGCGCCGTTGCAGTGCACCAGTACGCCGGAGACGAGGCCGGCCGGCGCAAGGGTGTAGTTCCAGCACGGGGGAAGATCCTCAATGCTATCTAGCTCGACACCGGAGAAGACCACACGCATATCGTCCAGAGGGTAGCGAGAAAGGTCCGTTCGTCGCCATGCCTCTTCGTCTTTGCGTGGGAAGTCCATGGCTGCATAAGTGGCCCACGCATCGCGGCGTACCTCTCGCATCCAGTCCGGCTCGCCATGGAGATCGGCAATCGCGTCGACGGTTTCAGCTCCAAGGGGAAGGGCCAGGTTCTCTGGAGTTGCCATGGAGGTCGACGGCATTGCAGGGGTGCTGTATCGTTCTGCCATAGTCTCTCCTAGCCTACTGAGCCTTCCATCTGCAATTGTATCAGCCGATTGAGCTCCACCGCATATTCCATCGGCAGCTCCTTCACAAACGGCTCCAAGAACCCGTTGATGATGATGGCTGATGCCTGCTCCTCACTCAATCCGCGGCTCATAAGGTAGAAGAGCTGATCTTCGCTGATCTTGCTGACGGTGGCCTCGTGCTCGATCTTCGAATCATCCTCGCTGACGTCGATATAGGGATACGTGTCCGAGCGTGACTCGCGGTCCAACAGCAGCGCGTCACAGACTATCTTGGACTGCGCACGCTCGGCACCACGGGAGACGCGGACCAAGCCGCGGAAACCGGAACGCCCGTTGCCCTTGCTGATCGACTTTGAGGTGATAATCGAGCTGGTGTCCGGTGCCAGATGGATGGCTTTGGCGCCGGCATCGTAGTGTTGGTCATCGCCGGCGAAGGCGATAGACAGGATCTCGCCGTGGGCACGAGCGCCTTTCAGGATCACTGCGGGGTACTTCATCGTCACGCCGCTGCCCAGGTTGCCGTCGACCCACTCCATCAGGCCGTCCTCGTCGACGACTGCGCGCTGCGTCACCAGGTTGTAGACGTTGCGGGACCAGTTCTGGATCGTGGTGTAACGTGCGTGCGCGCCTTTCTTCACGAAGATCTCGATCACGCCGGTGTGAAGCGCGGCCTCTGCGTACTGCGGCGCCGTACAGCCCTCGATGTAATGGATGTTGCTGCCCTCGTCGGCGATAATGATCGTCCGCTCGAACTGCCCCAGGCTCTGCGCATTGATGCGGAAATAGGCCTGAAGCGGAATCTCCACGTTCACGTTTTCGGGGACGTAGACGAAGCTCCCACCGGACCAGAAGGCGCTGTTGAGCGCAGCGAACTTGTTGTCACGAATCGGGACAACAGTGCTGATGTGCGCCTGAACCAGCTCCGGGTATTCCCGGATGGCGGTATCCATGTCGACAAAGATAATGCCGTGGCTTTCCCACTCTTCCTTGAGCGAGCTGTACACCGCCTCAGAGTCCATCTGGGTCTCGACCCCGGCGAGGTACTTGCGCTCGGCCTCGGGGATGCCCAGTTTGTCGAAGGTATCCTTGATTGCGTCGGGGACCTCTTCCCACGTCCGCTTCTTGGTATCGGTCGCGCGCATGAAGTAGTAGAACTCCTCGAAGTCCAGCGCGCCCAATTCCACGCCCCACGCCGGCATTGGCATTTCGAGGAAGATGTCCAGTGCCTTGAGCCGGAAATCCAACATCCACTGGGGCTCGCCCTTCAGTGCAGAGATCTCGCGCACGACATCCACGCCGATGCCCCGCCGGGAGCGGTGCACGTAGTCGATCTCCGTACGGAAGTCGTGGCGGTCTTGTTCTTTGATGCTGCGCAGGCTATCTTGGTTCACTGACATGTCTTGTCGTTTCTGTGGGTCGTTCCTCTAGTCCCCGGAAGCCATTCCTTGTCGCACCCACTCGTAGCCCTGCTCCTCAAGGATCTCCACGAGCTTTGCGTCGCCGGTCTTGACGACATAGCCGTCGACGAAGATGTGAACGACATCGGGGTGGATGTAGTTGAGGATGCGCTGATAGTGCGTGATGACCAGCAGTCCCATGTCTAGCTCGCTCTGTAGGGTGTTGATGCCCTTGGAGACGATGCGGAGTGCATCGATGTCCAGGCCCGAGTCGGTCTCGTCGAGGATGGCGAACTTGGGCTTGAGCAGGGCCATCTGGAGGATCTCGGCACGCTTTTTCTCACCGCCCGAGAAACCCTCGTTGAGGTAGCGGCGCAGGAAGGCCGGGTCCATCTTCAGAAGGTCCAGCTTCTCATTAACTTCCTTGCGGAACTCGCGCATCGGCATCAAATGGGCGCCAAACCGGCCACGGGTCGCTTTACGTGATTTGCCGCCATAGCCACGCACCGCACTTGTCGCGGCGTGCAGGAATGAGTAAAGGGTGACGCCTGAGACAGCTACGGGATACTGCATAGCCAGGAAGAGTCCCTCCCTGGCGCGCTTGTCCGGGGCCATCTCCAGCAAGCTGACGCCATCGATGTGGATGTCGCCCTGGGTGATCCGATAGTTGGGGTGGCCCATCAAGGTGTATGAGAGCGTGCTCTTGCCCGAGCCGTTCGGGCCCATCAGGGCGTGGGTAGACCCGCGTTCTACACTGAGGCTGACCCCTTTGAGAATCTCTTTCCCATCGACCTCAACGTGCAGGTCGCGAATCTCTAGCGCCATCCGTGTTTCTCCTTAGGATTGATAGACAGACAACTCGAGCCATCCGAGCCGAATGCGTGCTGACACTGCGCTTGCGTCGCCTAAGCAATCTGGTGTTCAGCCCTCGATTGGCTTGGATCCATAGGTGTGTGTTTTCGGCATGAGTATAGGGGACTCTGGGTTTTTGTCAAGATTTTCTGGTAAATTAAGGCAAGGGTCATGCACAGGAAAGACCGGCACGCTTTGCGTGCCGGTCTTGACCGATACGAGCCTTGGGCCTAGCCGCCCAGCAGCCCCGAGAGGAACCCGATGCCGATCGCACCGCCGATGCCTAGCGTGCCAACGATCATGCGGATGACGACCGTGACCAGCCAGCCCCCAACGATCGTCACAATCGTTCCGGTGTCATCGAGGTCGAGCCCTTCCTTGATCGCGAGGTAGCTAGCGATCAGCGACCAGATTGAGCCGACAATGCCGCCGATGCAGGGGATAATACCCAGCATCTGAGGCGCGTAGGCGAAACCGATGACGCGGAGCATTTCGCTGAATGTCGCCTCTCCCTTGAAAAGCTTCGTGCCCACCAGGTAGGTCACACCGGCCCAGATGACCCAGTTGATGAAGGTAACGGCAAAGGTTACGACGACTGACAGCAGCAGACCTCCGAACTCCACGTCGCTGCCGCGGACCAGCGAGTACAGCATCTGGACAATGCTTCCAATGACCGATAGTGCTGCGACGATGGCGACCACAATTGCAGCCTGTGTGGTAGCGGACTCGTCGTGCTCGACTTCTGCAAAGACGCTGCGATCCAGCTTGAAAACCCTGAGAATGCGCTCCAGCATCGTACCCCTCCTTGTCCTACTTGATCTAGTGGTGAATGGAAGAAACCCCCTACATTGCCCATTATAGGCCGATTCATGCTCTGTGGAAACAATGAAAAGGGCGAGGGCGAGTTTCGGCCGTGTCAAACCAAATGATAATGCTACCGAAGCGGGTAGGGTTCTGTCAAGAGAT
>CBFCZM010000265.1:0-4552 GCA_965602565.1 uncultured Anaerolineae bacterium | reverse complement strand
CTAGCACGTGGACTTCATCCACGTGCGGCGTCGGCGACCGAGGTACGTAGCCGCTGCCAAGTGAATTCCCCTAAGCCCATCATCCCGGCGCGCTCCTACGACTTGCAGATCGCCTTCATAGCGGCAAAGGCCTCTTCGAAGCAGGCCTGCGGCGCGCGCACCAGCCCGGCGCCCACCATGCCGATGCCGGGCTCTTTGTGCGCCACGCCGGTGTTGATGAAGGGCAGGATACCGGTGGTCATCACCCTGCGGAGGTCGATACCCAGCGGGGTACCCCGGAAGTCAAGCCCGGGCACGGTGAAGAACTGGTGCTCGCCTTCGGTGATCTCGTACATCTCCTGCGTGACCTGTGCCGCCAGGTCTGAAGTGCCGCCCACGAAGCGCACGATCGCGGGCGCGGCAGCCATCGCAAAGCCGCCCAGGCCGCCGGTCTCCGTGATACTGGAGTCCCCGATGTCGGGGTTGGCATCCTCTGCCGAGTAGCCGGGGAGCCAGAGGCCATCGACCATCGGCGCCGGCGCCGTGAACCACGCGCCAGGCAGCCCGGCGACGCGAATGCCGAAGTCGGTGCCATTGCGCGCCATCACGGTGACGAGGGAGCATCCCTCGATCTCCTCGGCTGGCTCCAGCATCGCCTTGATGGCGGCCATGGAGAGGTTGAGGAAGAAGTGGTCGTTGCTGTCGATGAAGAGCAGGATATCCTGGGCACGCTTCTTGGTGGTGGACTCGATCAGTGCCGGCGCGATCTTCCGTATGAAGAGCGAGGTGGCGGCGCGGTTGCGGTTGTGGACCTCGTCGCCCATATGGAGCGCCTGCGCCATGATGCTGCGCAGGTCGATGGGCCCGGTCCTGTGGATCGTGCGGCGGAGCGCCGGATAGAGGTCCGTCTCCATCCACTTGAGGTGGGCCAGCACATCATCGCCGTACGCGCCGTAGCGCAGGACGCGGCCAAGTCCCTCGTTCTGTGTCCCATACGTGGTGTTGCCAAAGGTCTCGTTCTCGATAGCAAAGACCGGCATTGACGGTGAGACGATGCCGGCCATCGGTCCGACGGTGTGATGGTGGTGGCACGGCTCAAAGGTAACCGCGCTCGAGGCCGCCATCTCGGTAGCTTCCTCATAGGTCGCCGCCCAGCCCTCATAGACAATGGCGCCCATCACAGCCCCGCGCTGCGGTCCGCACATCCTCTCCCACGTGATCGGCGGCCCGGCGTGGAGGATCATGCGGTCGCCCATGCCGGGGATGATGCGCCCCGCGATATCCATCCCCACCAGCCGGGGTCGTCCGGACCGGATGCGCTCCAAGGCTTCAGCATTGGCCGAATCCACCACAATGCCCGACCGAGTGGTGGTCAGTGCTGCGTAACCGGACAGGGGCGGGCGCCAGTCCACGCTCACGACCTCAGCGCCCTGGTCCTGCAAGCTCTCCGCGAATGTCTCAAGACCGACATTGACGGCCTGGATGGATCGGCCAAATAAGTCCTGGATTGCCATAAGGTGCGCTCCTTGTTGTATGATGGCCTCTGCTGGACCTACCTCAGGATGTACCCCGCCAGCCGCGCGGCGGCAGCGTTGCTGGGCATCACAGTGACGCCGGCCCGCTGCAGGATATCCACCTGGCTGGATGCATCCTGGGGATCTGCATTAGTGCCACATACGTGGGCGAGGAAGACGACCTCGCGCCCCTTGCGTTTGAGGTGCTCCTGCGCCTCGTAGATCGCTTCGACGGCAGCCCCCGCCGGATTGGGGTGGACGCCGTAGCCGAGGACGACGTCGATGTAGACGATGGCAGTATCGGGATCGCGTGCATCCTGGACAATGCGGCGGTTGCGCAGCGCCGGGTCCAGCATGGGGTGCAGCCGTCCCACCGTGAACTCATCCTCCCCCAGGTCGACTGCAGTATGCCCCTCGCTGACGTTGGCGCTGGCCAGTCGCCGGGACTTGCTGAGGGGGGCGTTGGACTTGATCTGATCCTTGCCCAGCATCTTGCTCAGGATGATCTGGGTCTCGTAGCAGAAGGTGCCGCCGCTGAACAGGCCGCGATAGCACTTCTGGCCTCTGGCGAGTCTGGCCTTGAGCTCCCTGGCCTGTTCCTTGAGGTGTTGGTTGCGCTCTTTGAGAGCAGCGATGGCCTGGGCCGGTTGCCCGCCCGTCGCGAGTGCCGCGGCGATCATGGCTGCTCTCTCCAGCGTAGTTGCCGGTATCGCGCCCACGGCGTTGATGGGCTGTCTCTTGCCGCCGAGGAAGCAGACGACGGCGAGCTTGTGGCTCTTGCGGACCGTCTCCAGAACAATCTCCGCGACCTCAGGAGCAGGCGGTTTCGAGACCAGGAGTAGCACCTTTGTGACAGGGTCTGCTTGCAGTGCTTTGACAGCTTCGACCATCATGATGCCACCGACCTTGGCCGAGAGGTCACGTCCTCCGGTGCCGATAGCCTGCGTGATGCCAATGCCGTGCTGGGCAAGACTCGTCGTGACGGCTTGCAGCCCGGTGCCGCTGGCCGCTACAATGCCGACGCCACCGGCTATCGGTGGCGTTGTGAGAATGGCGTTCGCGAAGCCCAGTGCCTTGCCGTTGATGATGGCCGTCCCGGCATCCGGTCCCATGACCAACAGACCCCGCTCGCGGCCCAGCTGCTTGATAGAGATCTCATCCTCGACACTGACGTTATCGCTGAACAGGAAGACGTGGAGGTTCTGCTGGAGTGCCTGGCGTGCGACGTCACCCGCATACCGTCCTGCCACGGAGACCAGCGCGATGTTGGCGGCTCCGAGCTGCCTGGCCGCGGTCGATACACTTCTGGGCTTCGGCGCGCTCTGCTGCGTGGCTTCCTGGCTGCGAGATGCGGTGAGCGTCTCTTCGGCATAGGCGATGGCGTTGAGGGCTTCGCTCCTGGACATGGCCCGCACCGCGATCACCAGATCATCGGGCGATGCGGACTCGGCTTCCGGTGTCAAGAGATCCGCGTCCCTGAGGATGCCTTGGTTGGCGGGCGTCCCCATAATGACGGCTGCGTCGTTGACGCCGTCCAGCTTGAGTAGGGTCTGCGCAACCTGGAGCAGTGTGACGGAATCGTAGTACTGCCCTGCCTTGACGAGGGTACGTGTGACCAAATCGACCTCCTGCTGTTGCTGCTACCGGGGTGCTGTGGTGCACCGGATCAGGCTAGCCTCGAATCCTGCCAGCATATTGATGCCCCTTGGCCTCGCCATAGGTGCTGACACTGCTGACTGCGTGTCTGGTCTGCTGATGCACTTCCCCGCTCCCAATTGGCTGTGCACCAACGACTGAGAGCAGCGTGTGCCACTGTTCGTTGGCCTCGCCACGAGCGGCGGCGGCGAGTATCTTGCTCAGCATCGTGGTTCGCCCGGTCACGGCTGCACCCGTGCAGCCGCACAGCCTGTTCCGGTGCGGGTGGCGTCCGGCCCAAGGGGTCGTCATCGCACCGGCCACACATGTGCGGGACCTCGGCCTCCCACCAGATGGCGTGAAGGTCACCTGCGAGTGGTGGGGGAAGGAGATCCACGACGAGATGGAAAGGACCATTCCCCAGTTCTGGTGTCACGAGCGCGACTACGGTGTCGCCTATGATCAGGTTCAGGGCTCGCCTGATGCGGGCTAGCACTCGGGCTCTGACCCGTCCGACGTCGATGGGCCCGGGAGAAGGTCGTGGGCTGGGTGGTCGACTGCGTGCAACTGTACGTGGTGCACCGGTGGCCACCCGTTCAGGGGCGACTCCGCCATATGCTGACCGTACTTAGGTATTCTACTGCAGCTTGGCCACAGCTGTCAAGGACGATCGACCTGTCTAGAAGGGGCGAGTGTCCAGCACAGGATCGCTGCCGGACGACGGAGCGGCTCCCTACTGACGGAGGCCCATGCTGAGCAACGCCAAGCTATAGCAGCCTTCAGTATGTTGCACCTTCCGAAAGACACTCTATAATGAATCTGGGTGCAAAGACGGCACATGTGAAGCGTGAGCGTCTGCAAAACCATGGGCAAGGTCACCGAATGATTCCACAGAATCGACGTGTCACACGGAAGGTCTCCGCATAGTCTTCAGACGGACGCGGGACATTGTGGGCGAGCTTCAGTACATTTCTGAGAAAGACGAGGTCGGTGAAGGGCCATGCATACGACAACGCTGATCGGATTGGCCAACAACGCAGCGCTGCTTCTGGCTCTAGGTCTGCTGTACGACACGATTGGGCTAGAGCGGCAGTCCGAGAAGCCTTCAGTGCAGGTGCTCATCGGCGTGATCCTCGGTGCAATAGGCATCGCCGTGATGATGACTCCCTGGGAGTTCGCTCCAGGGGTCATTTTCGATGCTCGATCGGTACTGCTCAGCGTGGGTGGGCTCTTCTTTGGATCTGTCCCAACACTTGTGGCAGTACTGATGACGGGCCTCTATCGCCTTTACCTTGGCGGTGGCGGGGCGTGGACAGGCGTAGCGGTCATCGCCACGTCGGGGGCAATGGGTGTGGGATGGAGATATCTCCGGCGCAATGGGTTGGAGACAGTATCCTCGCTTGAGCTGTACATCCTGGGCATTG
>CBFCZM010000264.1:0-4560 GCA_965602565.1 uncultured Anaerolineae bacterium | reverse complement strand
ACGAATCCCACGGATCAGCCCATCACCTACACGGTGGGCGGTACGCTGAACAATCCTCTGCCGGGCAACAGCATCAACCGCTATAGGCGGACCTACCGGGCACACTGGATCCAGATGACCTCCGATGGCGCGGAGCCTGAAGACCTGGACTACGGAAGCCTCACGCTGGCGACCGGCTCGACGTCGAGTGATCCGTGCGATGAGGACTATGCGTGTGGCGACTTCGCCACGCTCTCCCCTGAGGACGTCAGCTACCAGGAATACTGGTTCCGTGGCCGTTGGTTTGACGACCTGGAAGTCTACTGGCACGATTTCACGGCGCCCGGTGGTCTGGCAAATCGGCGCTATCCGGTGGAGGAAGCCGGGCAGGACAACCCCGCCACGCTGGCCGTGCGCGTCCACGTAGCGCCCGGCGAGACGGGGCGCGTGCGTTTTGTGATGGCCTGGCACTTCCCCAACCGCACCAACGACTGGAACCCCGGGGCCGGTGAGTGTGCGTGTGAGAAGGGGATCGCCAACCGTTGGCGTAACTACTACGCTCTCCTCTTCAGGGATTCGGAGATCAGTGCCCGCTATGGGCTGGGGTATTGGGATAGCCTGTATGCCAAGACCCGGAGTTTCCAGGGTGCACTCTTCAGCTCCGATTTGCCACCGGCGGCCCTCGACGCGGTCTCGGCAAACCTCTCGGTGCTGAAAAGCCCCACGGTGATGCGGTTGGAGGACGGCACGTTCTACGGTTTTGAAGGATGCCACCCGGACTCGGGATGTTGCGAGGGCTCGTGCACCCACGTCTGGAACTACGCTCAGGCGCTGCCTTTCCTCTTCCCGGCCCTGGAGCGGTCGATGCGCGACGCGGACTACGCCTACAACCAACGGCCGGATGGCGGCATGCCCTTCCGCCTCCAGCTGCCCCTGGGCATCGGTCCGGCCGGCTTCCGCCCGTGCGCGGATGGTCAGTTCGGCGACGTGCTGAAAGCCTACCGCGATTGGAAGATCTGTGGGGATACCGAATGGCTGCGCGGCCTCTGGCCCGCGGTCAAGCGATCGATTGAGTTCGCCTGGTCCGAGGGCAACGCGGATCGCTGGGACCCGGAGCAGACCGGGGTGCTGTGGGGACGCCAGCATCACACGCTGGATATGGAGCTGTTCGGCCCCAACGCCTGGCTGACCGGCTTCTATCTGGGCGCGCTCAAAGCCGGCGCCGAGATAGCGACGGCGCTGGGGGATGACGAGGCGGCGGTGACCTTCCGCGCGATCTTTGAGCGGGGCAAGGCCTGGGTCGATGCCAATCTCTTCAATGGTGAGTACTACGTCCAGAAGATCGATCTTGGGAACAAAGACGCGCTGATGCCTTCTGCCACAGGTGCCGGATCGATGGTTGGGGATACGCTGGCTTCGTACTGGGATGAGGAACACGGCGAGATCAAGTACCAGATCGGCGACGGCTGCGCCACTGACCAGCTCCTGGCGCAGTGGCACGCTAATCTCTACGGTCTGGGTGAGCTTTTCGATCCTGACCAAACGCGTACGGCGCTGGCATCGCTGTTCCGCTACAACTTCAAGAGCCCGTTGCGAGACTTCTTCAACCCCTGCCGGATCTTCGGCCTAAACGATGAGTCGGGCCTCGTGATCGCCGACTGGCCGGACAACGCCGGCGTGCCGGTGCGCAAACCGGTCATCCCGGTGCCCTACGCCCAGGAGGCGATGCACGGGTTTGAGTATGCGGCGGCGATTCAGATGATCCAGGCGGGCCTGGTGGACGAAGGTATGGCCATCGTCTCCGCGGTGCGCGCCCGGTATGACGGCGAGCGCCGCAATCCCTGGAATGAGATCGAGTGTGGGAGCAACTATGCCCGATCCATGGCCAGTTACGCACTGCTGAACGCTTTCAGCGGCTTCACTTTTGATATGGTCAAGGGCGAGGTCGGATTCGACCCGATACTACAGGGGCGCGAATCGTTCCGGTGCTTGTGGTCGCTGGATGCAGGATGGGGGACGATCACGGTAACACCGGAGCGCGTGGAATTCGCCGTGCTGGAGGGCTCGCTGACGCTGAAGGCGCTGCTCTTGCCTTTCCTCAGTCCTGGGCAGATTGTCAGTGTGTCCATCTGCGGCAGCGCGGCGAAGTGTGAACACCTGGATCGCAAGCTTGCCTTCAGCGACCCGATCACATTGGGCGACGGCAGCTCGCTTGAGGTACTGACCCGGCCGTAGCCCGTCTACTCTTCGTTTGTCCCCCTGATGCTCCTTTGCTACAATGGAAGCCTGATTTGGTGTCTCAAGTGGCGGCTGTCACAACGCCGTGATCCACTGCTGCCTCAGGATCTCCGCGAACGAGATGCTCTCTGATCATTCCGGTTCCGGCTGCGCAGATTCCTCAGGCGGTTCAACAGGAGGCCATACACCTATGCGAATACTCTTTATTGATATCGATACATTGAGACCGGACCATCTGGGCTGCTACGGCTACCATCGCAACACCAGCCCCAACCTCGATCGCATCGCTCAGGATGCGGTGCGCTTCGAGAATAACTACGTGAGCGATGCGCCCTGCCTGCCCTCCCGGACGGCGCTGTGGAGCGGGCGGCACGGTTTTCGCAATGGCGTAGTCGGTCATATGGGCACGTCCGCGGATCCCTTCAATGACGGGTGCCCGCGCGGGTTCCGCGATTCCTTCGACGCTACGTCGTGGATGAACGCGCTGCGCCGGGCCGGCTTCTATACGGTGACGGTCAGCCCCTTTGGTGAACGTCACGCGGCTTGGGAATGGTACGCGGGCTATCGCGAGATCTACAACCCCGGCAAGGGCGGGCTTGAGCGGGCTGACGAGGTTGTGCCGACCGCCATTGACTGGATCGAACGTAACAGCGACGAGGATGACTGGTTCCTGCACGTCAACCTATGGGATCCGCACACGCCTTACCGCACCCCGATGGAACACGGTAACCCCTTTGAGAATGATCCACTGCCGGCTTGGATGACCGAGGAGGTCCGCCGTCGGACCTGGGACAGTTTCGGTCCCCACAGCGGTCAGGAGCCCGGGGGTTACGGTATCCAGTCGACCGAGAAGTGGTCGCGCGTGCCGGCGCAGATCGACTCCATGACGTCGCTCAAGCAGTGGATCGACGGCTATGACACCGGCATCTGGTATGCCGACCTCTGGGTAGGGAAGTTGATGGATGCCCTGGAGGCAGCCGGCGTCCTGGATGAGACAGCGATTGTGGTCAGCTCCGACCATTCGGAGGCACAGGGCGAGTTCGATATCTGGGGCGATCACCAGACGGCTGATCAGTCCGTATGCCGCGTGCCGCTGCTGATCCGCTGGCCAGGTCTGACCGACGGCGGACGGGTCGATTCGGCGCTGCACTATCACTTCGACTGGGCTGCGACGCTGCTCGATCTGGCGGGCGGCACTGTTCCAGGTAACTGGGATGGCGTCTCCTACGCCAAGACCTTCAGAGATGGCGAGGAGTCCGGACGGGATTACGTCGTGCTGAGCCAGGGCGCGTGGTCGGTGCAGCGCGGTATCCGGTTCGATCACGAGTGCGAGTCCTTCATCTGTCTCCGTACGTACCACGATGGCCACAAGAACATGGAGCCGGTGATGCTGTTCAACCTCACGGATGATCCGTATGAACAGGTCAATATCGCCGGCGAGCGCCCTGAGCTGGTGGACAAGGCGATGGGCATGCTGGCTGAGTGGCAGCACGAGATGATGCTCCGCAGTGAGACCAACATCGATCCCTTGATGACGGTCCTGAGGGAGGGCGGCCCCTCACACACGCGCTATCAGCTGCCGGCCTATCTGGCACGCTTACGCGCTACCGGTCGTGGACATCACGCCGATCGGTTGGCCGAACTACACCCGGATGAGGTATAGTCCCAGCCACTCAGGAGGCATTGTGGACCCAAGACAGTTTCACGGTGCGTGGCCGGCGTTGGTGACGCCGGCCATGGCTGACGGTGGTGTCAATGTGTCGATGCTGGCGCAGTTGACCGAGTATCTGATCGGCAAGGGCGTTGACGGTCTCTATCTCTGCGGTTCTACCGGTGAGGGCGTCTTCCTCTCGGTCCCGGAGCGCCGCCAGGTCGCCGAGACGGTGGTGACACAGGTAGCAGGGCGCATCCCGGTGATCGTGCACGTCGGTGCGGTGGCCACGCGGCACGCGGTCATACTGGCACAGCACGCCCGGGAGGTGGGGGCAGATGGTGTGGCTAGTATCCTGCCGCCCTTCCGCCGCGACCCGGAGGAAACGCTCACCCATTACGAGGCTATCGCGGGCTCAGTCCCCGGTCTGCCCTTCTACCCGTACCTCTTCGGGGGTGAGACGGATGCGGTATCGCTGATGCAGGAGCTGCTCCTGAGGATTCCCAACACCGCCGGTGCCAAGTATACGGGCCCAAATCTCTATGAGCTCCGCGCGATCGTCGAGCTGGGCGATCAGGGCTGGACGATCTTCTCCGGTATGGACGAGCAGTGCGCGTTCGCGGGGATGGTGGGTTCACCGGCGAATATCGGCACCGGGCTCAATCTGATGCCCGGCGTGTACCGCGAGATCC
>CBFCZM010000263.1:0-4567 GCA_965602565.1 uncultured Anaerolineae bacterium | reverse complement strand
TTGGAAAACTCGGTGATCGGCACTCCCTCCACCATCGCCTCGGTGACCACAGTGTCATAAGGAATGCACCCGAGTAGGGAAATGGCGCGCGCGGCACAGAACGCTTCGATCTCCGCCGTTCGCTTGTCGCTCAGATCAGCCTTGTTCACAACCACCGCAGCTGGTACACCAAAGTGCTCCGCCAGATCGAGCACGCGTGAGAGATCGTGCACACCCGACAGCGTCGGCTCGACGACCATCAATGCAAGTGTAGCACCGGACACGGCGGAGATCACCGGACAGCCAATACCGGGAGGACCATCCACCAGCACGAGATCCCGATGCTCATCCAGTGCACGCAAGCGGGCCTGCTGCTTCACCAACGTGACCAGCTTGCCCGAGTTCTCCCCGCCCGCAAAGAGATGAGCGTGAAACAGAGGCCCAAACCGCGTATCTGACTCATACCACAGACCGCTGGGCGGCGTAAGCAATGAAATGGCATCCACCGGACATCGGTAATGACATGCAGCACACCCCTCACAGGCGGTCGGGTCGATCTCGTACGGGACGCCGACATCGCCCGGCGTGATGGCCTCGAAGTAGCAGGCTTCATAGCACTGGCCACACGAGATACACAGATCAGGATCGATCTCTGCCAGCAAACCGCTGGCGAACTCGTGCGATGCCACCTGCTGCACATCGAGTACGAGCTCAAGATTCGCAGCGTCTACATCGGCATCGGCAAGACTCACGGACAGCTCCTGCGCGGCAAGGTGTGCCAGCGCAGCGGCCACCGTCGTCTTGCCGGTCCCGCCCTTGCCGCTGAGAACCACAAGTTGTTGTGGATCGTCTGCCATCAGGACTCCTCTCCGACAAGCGCAAGGATCTTTTTGTAGAGATCGACGAAATCCTGACGGTACGCAGGCACAGCGTCCACCAGGGATATGCCATCCGCGTAGGCCTCGGCAATCCGGCGGTCAAGAGGTATGGTCAATAGCACAGGGACGTCATTCTCAGTGCAGAACGCTAACACACCATTATCGCCTATACCGTCGCGATTGATCACAACACCGGTCGGAATCCGCAACTCCCCTCGCGCAACCTGGACCGCGACCCGGAGATCGTGCAGCCCAAAGGGCGTCGGCTCGGTCACCAAGAGCGCGAAATCGGCGCCACGCAGTGTCTCCACGACAGGACACGCATTGCCGGGCGGCGCATCCAGGATCGTGACACCATCGTCAACTTCGGGTAGCATCTTCTTCTTAAGTGCACGGATCGCAGGGTTTGCCATGGCCTCGCCGACATTCATCTCGCCCTGGCCAAACCGCACGCCAGGATAGTCCGGCACCGATCCCCAGGAGATGGTGCCGGTCGGGCTCATGCGTTCCTGAATCGCACCGGTTGGGCAGTTATAGGCACAGCTACCGCACCCATGGCACAGCTGCGGGAAGACCAGCACCTGCTCACCAAAGACGGCAATCGCGTGAAACGCGCAGACTTCCGCACAGCGCCCACAGTGCGTGCACAATGCCGGATCGACCTCGGGCAGCAGAATACCTGCCTCTTCTCGGCCCTCAATCGCGGGCTTCACGAAGATCGCGGCATTGGGCTCCTCAACGTCACAGTCCAGCAGCTGGAGCTCCGGCGGACGGGTATCATCCTCCAGCGCGGCTAGGGACAGGAGCAAGCTCACAGCAATCGTGGTCTTGCCGGTCCCGCCCTTGCCGCTGGCCACGGCTATTCGCATACAACCTCCCCCGCATCTATAACAAGATGCCGTCCTGCAGATCCCTGTCGCACCAGCACTCCGCTCAAGTCGGCGCGTGCAGCTTCGAGAATCTCCTGTCCTGAGCAATGGCCCAGCCACAGGGCGCGCAGACTGTCCATTGTGCCAAGGGTGGACACAGTCTTATCAATAACCTCATCCGGGGCACCGGCCAAATGGACACCCCCGGCGACAGCCATGATGGGCTCCTGCCGGACGCGCCGTGCCTGTGCCAGTGTGTTTAGCAGACCGGCATGACAACAGCCGCAGAGGAGCAGCATTCGATCCCCTGCAACTCGAACCACAAGTGAAAGGTCATCAGCATAGGGGTCAGCGACCATGTCGTCGCCTCGTTTGACGAAATGGTGCGGGCTGCGCCCCTCAGGGTCGGGGCGAGGCTGCACCTCACCCGTCGTCCAGACGCCGGGAACCACCTCGATCGGTCCGGCATTGAGGCTGAAGACGACGTGTCCCGGCAGGTCATCCTGCGAAACACGTAGGCCACGCTCGCGAAGCTCGCCCGATTTGGTCGAGTACCGCTGCGTGAACAGCGTGGGATGTGCAAACACCGGCGTACCTGAGCGCAAGGTGCTCAGCAGCGCAGCAAGTCCCCCCGTGTGATCATCGTGCCCGTGGCTCAAGACAAGCGCATCCAGCCACTCGGGATCAAGCCCCAGGACACCAAGGTTGTGCAGCAAGACATCACCGCTGCCACCGGTGTCCAGGAGCACTTGACCGCCGGGGGCAGCGATCCACATCGCATAGCCATGCTCAACCCAACGCGGCCGGATGGCACTATCATCCACCACCCAGGTAAGTCTGATCATCCAGCTATCTGCTCTTAGTGCTTGTGACCTCCATGGGCGATATCACGATCATGTCCGGCGCACGGCGCGGCTTCCATCAGGTGACCGCCTAGTGCTAACTCAAGCGACTGGCGGACTGTGCCTTGCGCCCCTGTAAAGGCCTGGATGCCCAACTCCTGAAACAACCCAATCGCGCGGCGGCCCATTCCGCCCGCAACGATCATATCGGCACTGTGGCTACGAACGAGAGCGGGAACCTGTCCCGGGCTATGGGTCGTGTAGTGCGGGTTCGCCACAACAGTAACAGCCTCAATCACAGTATCGTCTACGTCAACAAGCGTGAAAAACGGACATTGACCAAAGTGAGCCGAGACCATGCCATCCAAACCCTCACCATCTGCTGAAGTAACCGCGATACGCATCGAAGACCTCCATCAAGCAAGAACAAAGAGCAGAATCAGCCACGAACCATGGTGGCGCCGCACTTCGGGCACTTCACAGAATAACAGGCGACGCCCACTTGATGCGGCACTCGATGCCCACACTGCGGGCATACACACGCACCATCGGGACCAGAGCCCGGTCGATTTCCACCGCCCCGCCCTCTACCGCCACTACCGCGACCACTACCACCACCACCGCCACGACTGCCTCGAAGCATCATTACTCACCTCCTGACAAGCACAGACTGACCCTGATGCCGCCACAGCTCGCCGCCCGGGCATCACGGCCAACACAACAATCAATTGCAGCCTAACCTGCCCCGCGATGATGCCGGCGCTGCCGGCGACCGCGACCGCCAGATCTCGGAGCGCGCGCAGCACGCGACTCGCGCCTTGTCACCAGCTGGTCAGCGGGGCGCGCGGGTGCCGCGGAATCGACAGACGCAGAAGAAGATGACCCGCGAAGCTCTATGATGCGCAATGCCAGATTGCCCAGGCTGCCCAGCAGCGACAGCACCCGGTTCGCCACCTCAACGCGCTGCGCACGAGTATCCCGCGCCCGAGCCACCTCGAGGCTCCCGCCAGCATCGACCGGCACGACCTCAATCAGATCCACCTCGCCTGCCAGATTGCCCGGCAACAGCTCAGGGCTTTTCTCAATAGCCGTTCCTGTTTTGGTCATGACCTCACCTTTCAGGGATCAGGCCTGTTTCCCACAAGTACCACCCGGCAAAACCTAGAAACGTCGGCCCATTCCCCCATGCGACGGACCCGTCGGAGCATTCACTGCGGTCAACTTACCGGCTGTGAGCGCCGCCACGGCCTCTTCCACGGACGCGGCATCGGACTCGTAGATCATCAAACCCGCAGCCGCCATGACCTGGAATGCGTTAGGGCCGACGCGACGGGAGATCACGGCTTCAGCCCCAGCCTCTATCACTGACTGCGCAGCCTGAATGCCGGCGCCGTGACCGCTGGATACAGCCTCATTGACCATTGCGCTAACGGTGTCCGTCTCCGTGTCCACGAAGACGAAATGGGAACAGCGGCCGAAGCGTGGGTCGAGCATGGACGTCTTGTCTGCACCCGATGAGCTTACGACAACCTTCATATGACTATTGCCTCCGTGATGATGATTTCAAGCGTCGATAGATCGTCAGGAAACCCTCCAGATTGCGGCGCAATTCCTGGATTTCGAGTGACCACGCATCCAGAGCAGCCAAGCCGGCATCCGTCACCTGATAGACCTTGCGTGGGGGTCCCTGCGCACTCTCAGTATCCCAATCAGCACCCACCCAGGTCTGAGCCTCCATGTCCTGGAGCGCCCGGTAAACAGTCTGAGGTGGCAGTCCGACTAACCCGAACTCCTCTTCCAGGCGCTCAACGAGCCGGTACCCATGCATCGGCTCGTTGGCCAGCAGCAACAGCATCATCGGCTCGACGATTCGCATTCGCCGGCCCCACCGGCGTTTCATCCCACGGCCGCGGGCGCGGCCCCGGTGTGGGAAACCAGGTCCACGTGGGATGGGGTCTACCGCCACACGGGGCAGGACTGGAAGCTATGGGGAAAGGAG
>CBFCZM010000262.1:0-4569 GCA_965602565.1 uncultured Anaerolineae bacterium | reverse complement strand
GCGGACCGACGACGCGTCCCGTGATCCTGTTGGCCGCCACAAACTTGGTGGAGCATCTGGACGATGCGCTGCTCCGCAGGTTTGACCGTATGATTGAGGTGCCCCCCCCTGATCGTGCGGCACGGGCTGCTTACCTCAAGCACGAATTGCTGGATCGGCAGTCCTCCCGGATCTCGGAAGAGGTCGTCGAAAGCCTGGCGGGCCGCTCCGCACGGATGACGATCGCGCAATTGCGGCGTGTCGTCAATGAGGCCGCTGTCATGGCCGCACGTCAAGGCACGTGGCTCACGGACGCGATCATCGAGGAGGCCTTCGAGAAGATGCAGATGGGGGAGGCCAAGCGCATGCAAGACCCCGAGACTTTGAGGCGGATCGCCCGTCACGAGGCTGGGCATGCTCTCATCAGCTGGCTGACAGGAACAGTGCCGGTGCAGGTAACCATCGTCGGGCGCGGTGGCGCGGGAGGATACGTTGAGAAGGAGATCGATGAAGACAAGATCATCTTCACGCGCCGCGAACTGGAATACAGCATCTGTCAGGCGATGGGAGGTCGGGCCGCGGAGATTCTCTATTACGGCGACGCGGAGGGGCTGTCCACCGGTGTGGGCAGCGATCTGAGGCATGCGACCGCATGGGCCGAGCGGATGGTTCGCGAGTTTGGCATGAGCGAGGAGGTCGGCCAGATCTTCTACGACCCGCGCTATGTCCAGGATGGACCGCTCGCGGTCAAGGTGAGTGAGGTTGTCGAACGGATCGTGCATGCCCAACTCGATACTGCCCTCGATCTCCTGAGAGAGCATCAACGACCACTGGACAGGCTGGTGGAGCAGCTTATCGAGAAGAACCGTCTCACGCGTTCCGGGGTGGAGCGCATTCTGGCGGATGTGTCACAGATCGCACCGTCATAGCCGCGCACCTCTGTGCAATGGGAGTGTGACACCCGCAGATCATGACAGATGTCTATCCTGTAGACGGCTTTTCCTACGCACAGCTGCCCTCTTTCTGGAATCAAGCTAGGCACCAGGTGTACGACCGCACGTAGCGACCGTCAAACAGAGCGAAGAGAAACCTGAGCACCTTCAACAACCTACACGTGTATCCGCATTCGTGCTTCACGCCCGATGGCAAGTCCATCATCTACAATACGGATCTGACGTCGCATTCGGATGTGTATAGGGTCGAGGTAGGTGACTTTGAGACGTTGTCGAGGACTGACGAGCGTTAACCACGAATCTTCACGAATCCACACAGATCTCTGATTTGTGAGGCTTGAGGATCAGTGTAGATTCGTGGTTCGTGGGCTGTTTGGTCTGTGCACCGGTATCATAGTGCTCCGGCTCTCCGCCGGTAGAACAGCAGCGGTCCGAGTCAACGCTCCACCAGCAGGGCCGCCGGCAGGTCCAGCATAGGCCCCAGACGCCAGAGACGAACCGCGATCAGGGTAATCGGCTGCGACACAGCGCTCGCGGCCCCTCCCGGTCTCTGGCTCGGGGAGAAGGCCGGATTCGCGCGATGCGCTAGAAGTTCCGGCGCATCTCGATCTCGCGCAGCACACGGCGGTAGCGCAGGCTGGTGCGGAGGCCTACGTACAGCGGAACCACGCAGAATGTCACGTAGGCAAGTATCAGATAGATCGGCATGGGATCCCCCTAGGACTCCTGGGCCAACTGCAACGCCGCCAGCGCATCTTGAGCGAGAGACAGACGTATCCGTTGGCGCAGAAGCGTGACATAGACCAGCGTGAACACACCGATCGATGTGAGCAAGGTCTGCACCATCCTCGGGGTGATCGCCATCCCCTCGCTCGACACTACCTGTGGGTGAATCGTGCGCCACCAGCGAATGGCAAACCATGACAGCGGGACGGTCACAAAGGCCACGATGCCGTAGACTGCGGCAAACCGCGCCCCGCGTTCGGGGCTCGCAACAGAACCGCGCAGCATCACGTAGGCCACGTACAGCAGCCACTGTACCGCGGAAATCGTCAGCCGCGGCTCCCACGTCCAGTACACGCCCCACACCGGCCTGGCCCATAGCATTCCGGTGAGCAGGGTCATGGTGATAAAGGCCAACCCAATGTCGGCCGATGAAGCGGCTACGATGTCCCAGCGGCGTTTCTCGCGCACCAGATATCCGATGCTCGCCACGAAGGTGACGAAGAAACCAAAGAAACCCACCCAAGCAGACGCCACATGGAAGTAGAAGATCCGTTGCACATCACCCATCGTCGTCTCTCGTGGCGCGTAGCCAAACACCATCCACAGCGCGCCAAGAAATGCGATCACACTGAGCACCGCGAGCACACCGCCAACGCGGTTCTTGCGATCAGGCATCACGCCATCCTCCCTTCACTTCTAGGCCTCCACTACGTACTCAAACGTGAACAACGCAACCGCGGCGATCAGCAGATCGTAGACCACCAGCAGATTCGTCCACCCGCCCACGTCGGCCCACTCCAGCCCTTCCAGCAATCCGCTGGTTGCCTGCACCGCAGCGATCAGCAGCGGCACCACCAGCGGCAGCAAGAGAATCGGCAGCATCACCTCCCGCGTGCGCGTGTTGACCGCGATTGTGGCTAGCAACGTTCCGACAAGTGCGTATCCCAGAGTCCCACCCAGGAGAATCACCAGCACGCCCGGGGCGAACAGCGAGACGTTGAACAGAATCGCCGACAAGGGCACCAACACGACCTCCAGGGCCAGCATGATGATCATATTGCCCAACGCCTTGCCAAAGAGGATCACCGTGCGATCCGCCGGCGACAACAACAGCCCATCCATGCCCCCGGTCTCCTGCTCGCGGGCTATGGAGCGACTCAGACCCAGCGTCCCGGCAAAGGCGATCGTCGTCCACAGAACCCCGGGCGCTGCCGCGCGGGCGACCGCACCGCGCAGGTCAAGTGCGAAGCTGAAGATCAACATCGCCAGGAAGGCGAAGACGAACATCGCACTGAAGATCTCGCGCGTGCGAATCTCAGCTGCGAGATCCTTCGCTACCACGGCCACGACCTGACGCAGATACGCGGGGGGGCGTTCAGCGCCGCGGCGAGACGAGGGAGCAGACGGCGCAACAGGCCGTGGCTCTCGAGGTACCGTGCGCGTGGCCGCTCCGTCGCCGGAAGCCCGTCGCAGGACCAGATCACGATACAACGCCGGGAATCCGGCGACATCGGCAATCACGTCGTCATGGATAACTCGCCCACGGCTGAGAACGACAGCGCGTTTGTTCTCCGCAGCCAGATTGCCGATATGGTGCGTGGCCAGAAGCAGGGAACACCCTTCCTCGGACAGTCCCGCCAGCAATTCCGTCAACGTGTCAGCCGCCAGAGGGTCCAGCCCGGTATAGGGCTCGTCCAATAACAGCAGACGCGGGCGGTGTAGCATAGTCCGAGCGACGGCCAAGCGCTGCTGCATTCCTCGAGAATAGCCGCGCACCAGATCATCCCGGCGGTCCGTCAGATCCACGCGTGCCAGAAGTCCCGCAATGCGCGCATCCGCATCCGCCAATCCGTACATCCGTGCGTAGAAGAGCAGATTCTGCTCAGCGGAGAGATCGTCATAGAGCAGCGTACGATGCGACAGGTACCCGATCTGCCGGCGCACCATCACCCCCGCCTTCAAGGGATCAAGTCCGGCGATGCGCACTATCCCGGAAGTGGGCCGGGTCAGCGTCGCGACCGTGCGCAACAGCGTGGTCTTGCCGGCGCCGTTGGGGCCCACCAGGATCACGAACTCGCCATCCCCCACAGCCAGATCCACCCCGGCAAGTGCCGCCCGTGGTCCAAAGGACTTGGTGAGGTTGGCAATCTCAAGCATCATAGTTCGGTCCGGTATCTCGATGACAATGGAAGCGCGGCTAGCGTCCTCGAGGCAGATACGAGCGAATCTTGCGCCTGAGGGCTGTGCGCTGTTCCTCGTAGTCCCGGTCGGTCAAGTCGCCGCCAGCGTGCCATTCGTCGAGAGCGAGGAGGTCCACCACGGTGTCACGTGCGACCTCAGGCATCGGCGGTGTCAGCTGAGCCTGCCAGAGCCGATAGGCGGTGAGCGTGGCGACCACCAACACCACACCTCCAATGAGCGCCTCACTGACTGCATCGCGTTGCCGTGGTCCAGATGTCTCGGCAGGTGTCACGACAGATGTCGCGGCTTCCGCCGCCGCGGCAACGGCGCTGTCCTGCGGGGCGAAACGCAGCACGAGCGGCACGCCCGCAGTGTACGGACCCGCAGTATAGGACGCAGCACGTCCCATCTGCGTGTCCATCATGCCGCCGAACTCCACACCGGAGCCCGCCAACCCAATCTCACTGCCGTTGACGATGATCACGACTGACTTCACGGGGACATTCAGCTCACGGGTGAGCACAAGGCCCTCCTCGTAGGCAAGCTCGTAACTGAAATCCACCTCGATCGTCGCCGTCCCTGGCGGAATCGGGAGGCTGTCGGCAAAGCTGGTGGCATCGCCGACGAAACGCTCACCCAGACCTGGACCATCAAAGGTCAGCCCCATCGCCGCCGCCGGTACTGTGAATGCTACGGTAGTCCGTTCATCCCCATCGCCCTGGTCGGCACC